>NZ_CM008772.1:0-18787 GCF_002774925.1 Candidatus Hodgkinia cicadicola | reverse complement strand
CAGATAATATATGGTTGTGACCGATTACATAGTGCTGGATGGCAATCGGTGGACATCTTCCAATGAGAATCGAACCAACGGGATGGGTTAACTTCATCGTTTCGAATCAATCCAAGGCAGTTATGTCACAACGTGCTGATGATGTTGGTGTGTCTGGATTTTGTTTAGACCAACATTTACGTGTTATTACCAACCCATGGTTGTTTCAGTTGTGTTTTATATCAGTGTTCGGAAGTAACAGATCCATTGGAACGTTGTTATTTTATCTGATAGAAATAAGTTTTTCATTGAAAGATTTAGTTATCGGAACAACAAGAAGGTTGATTTATCATGTGCTAGTTGGTCAATAAAATCAATGTTAACTTGTTGTGTGTACAGACGACTCATCCACAACAATTCCGAAGTTTGAAAGAGGTTCGTCTATCCCGATCCTTGGCTAACGGTTGTGTTTGGTATCTGTTACGTTAATATGTTGTGTTTCCAACGATTTTATCTACCATCCTCACTTTGTTGGATCGATGTGGTTATTACTTGATAAAACAACGGTCGTTGTTCCACTTATAAATGTTTACATTATCCGATCAAAACGTTGGATTTAATTCAATGATTTAGAGATCAGTGTACAGATATACCATCCTTCCTTCCTACATCAATCCTTCAGTCTGTTGCCATAAACATGGTTCCCATACATGTTGTTACCATTCAGCATCCAAATATCAACATAGGTAACATGTTCTGAGTAGAGACCGTTTATCACTTCGTTCGTTATCACATATCACTATCGTTGAGGTTGTTATATTTTTAACTTCTATCGTGTATAGATTTAAGTGTGAATAAATCCTTCGGATCCATGTCTTCACCATCATGCCAACCTCCATCCTGTCCTTGTTGTTGATTTCGGTTCAAATCAATCCACTTACTTTCATCGAAGTTATCCTGCGGGATAACCTTATCAAACGTTCGTGTATGTTGGTTTTAATTCAACATAATCCATCATCAACATCTGGTTTCGATCGATGTTTTTGGTTCTGTATTAACAACAACCTACCATCTTGAACCCACCAATAATGGTGGTAGAGGTCTTAGCTAACATCGTTCCTGATGTGTGGTTTTAATTGACTAAACATAATGCCTATGTGGACGTTGTTAATGGTTTAACTTCATTGGCCACTCACATATCGGCTAACAACGGTCATATCTAACAACATCTGGTTGTTTCGGTAACAACATCCAGAGGTTAAACATCAGGCAATTATGGTCTCGTCTTAATGTGTTACAATGAGGTTGTTAATATCATATTCCATCAATATCATCGATAATTACTACCAAATCTATCATCGGTTGCTGATATAATTTCCAACACAACGACCAGACTCATACTTTGGACGTTTTCAGCAACAGGTTAATCATAAGGTTGTTTAAATCCGACAAGTTATCTTTCGTTGATCTGGAATTAGTACAATCAAGCTACAACCACTATCAAATCTCATTCCATTAACCAATTCTAATCCGGGGTTCAATGCTTCGTTCCATCCATAGCAATTATTCCATCATTAACTACCCGTTGGAACATTTCGATAACATGTTTACCATGTTCTTCTATCATCATTTACAACAATTGGTTCGATCTGGATAATTCCATCTAAACTTGATAAGATCTTTTAATTTCTTTCGGTTAAATCAACACTGACTTGTTTCCACTTGCGGTATCCATTTCATCCTCTAACATTTAGTGACTAATATCTGGGTTATCAACGTTTGATCCTGAATTTACCATCATTTGATTGAACAACATGAACGACCGTAATTGTGTTGACAACGTTGGTAGTTTCCATTGGAGGTTGGCTTAACAGCTTAATTCCGGTACCTCCGTTGTATCACAATTGAGATTAGTTTGTTGTGTCAGTGTTACTTCGGTGTTTAGATGTGTTGGTAATCATGTGTGGTTGTCAATGACAAGGGTTGGACTAACCGAACCTAAGGTTAATTTAACAACACTTGATACCACGTTGTGTCGAACCAAACATGCCGTTCCTTAGTACCGTTCTTAGATTCAATATGCTATCCGTTGGTTGTATGGTCGTTTGTACCGAAACAATAAGGTTATCGGTTGTTAACAGCAACGTCCGATGTGTTGGGTATATCCCTTTCTAATGAATTAAGAGTATACCTGTTGTTCCGATGAGTGATAACCTATCGATTGTTGGAGATGGAAGGTTGATGTTAACGGCTACATCAGGTATAAGACTTTGAATGAAACAGATCATGGTATTAATCATCAACTTTGGAGGTTAATTCACCTTTAGTAATCGGAAACCATGAATGTTGTAGTAGATAAGATGGTTAAACATGGAATCGAATTCTGTTTGGTTGGAACATGTGGATGGTTAAACGGATGGTTAAAACAAGAAACATATTAGCCGATAGATATCGGAGGTTATAACAAAACAAATACAGATGTAAGGCCATGGATGTTGTGGTTGGATTTAATAAATTAAATTAATGAGATAAGTATGAAGATATGGTTTGTGTGGGTTGTTGTGAACGATTATCGGTTAAGATCGGGGATGTGGATCAATGTTTGATAAGAAATAAATGTGAATATGTTTGTGATAAGCTGGATCAGAGGGGTAACGGACGTTGTCGGATCATTCGTATAAGTTAAAAGTTTATCAGATAGGATAGATTATGAAAGGTATGTTATAAATGTTATACAGAAGTTCTATGCTAATCGAAGCCCTCCTCTTACTTCGTTGTTGAAGGGATGTTGTTATAACCGAACCTTCGGATGTTAAGATGTTGTTTTTGTTTAATTTTACTTAATTGTTATCTTTGGTGTGAGTGGTAAATACTTAACTGAGGAGGGCTTGTGCTGGAACACCCACTAAAACATTATATGGTAATACCTGTTTTGTTATGACTGCGTTGGCTCCAACGTTGACACAATGGCCGATCTTAATTCTACCTAATACCGTGCTGTTTGTTCCAACGTTCGATCCCGATTGTACTTCTGGATGTCGGTGTGTTAGACCTAATTGGTTGCCGATAGATCCTAAGGTAATTCCATGCATTAATGTAACATTATCTCCTATCTTTACTTGTTGGCCAATAACTGTGCCATGGGTATGGTCTAAGACCAACCTTCTGCCAAACCATACTCCATGACCGATCTCTATACCATAATTCGTTTTGACATGTTTTAATACTCTGTTTGTTGTTAAATCGACCAACGGGTATAGCCTGTATAGAGATACCACTTTAAATCCCGGTTTCAACATGCAATCGATAAACGAATGACATGAAGGATCTCGTTTAAAGTTGGCTAACAAATCATCAATAATTAAACCCAACAAACCAGTGTTTAATGCATTGGCTAATATCGGCTTTGGTTTACTTAACTTTAAGCCAACAGTTTTACATAACATGGTGAACAAAACATGGTTGGAACTGTTTGTTTTTATTGATTTATCCCGATCTAAGTTCAAATTTATGACCGTTAGTTCAACAAATAGTCTAGAGATAATAAATTTATTCAATTATCCGGTTGTTATCAAAGCGTTGTTCAAATCAGTTATTAAACCATCAACATCGTCTGATCCGATCTGTAGTCTTATTATTGGGTAAGTGGATTCGGTTCCAAATAACCTATGTCTGATAACAAACAACGAAGCTGAAGTTTTGTTGCCATCATAAACACCATCCGTTTTAATAATCACTAAGTTGCTTAGAAACCTTTTACATTTGTCAATTGAGTTTTCATTTAACTTAATGGATATTGTGTTGTTCTGGAGGTTGTAATTTTGTTGCCAAAGTCCATGGTCGGATGAGCTTGGTAATGCCGGACAGAACACTTGACATAAATGTCTCATCGTATACAAATGTCTACAGAGTTTCATGATCGGGTTATAACGTTGATACAATCGGAAGATGGAAGCGTTTAAATTGTTGAGAATGGATAACAGATCACAATTATCACATGTTAAATCAACGAGGTTTTTAAACTTTGTAAACATATGTGACAGGGTTTTTGTTGTTGATATTGATGCAAGATCGGTGTTCGGTCATCTTATCAAATATTTTGTTAAATCACAGATCGATACATCCACACCATGTATTAATGGCTTGTAAATCAGAGGTGTTGCTCATGAATTATCCATTGATATAATGCATTTATCAGACCGTTGTTTAACATATTTACAGATTTTATCGATATCCAATACCTCGAATGTGTCCGAACACGGTGATTCTAAATGGATTAACTTGGTGTTTGTTCTAAGTAATGTCTTTAAGCTATACTCGTCTCTGGGATTGAAGTAATCAACGTTTATGTTCAACTTCGATAACACGTTACAGAATTGTTTCAAAGGATAATAAACTGAATCAGTTATCAACGCATGATCACCGGGATTAAGTAGACATAGAACTGTCAACGTTGTTGCTGTTAATCTTGAACTTGTTAATATCGTGCTATCGGAGTATTCTAAAGTAGTAATTGCTGAACATAAGTTATGAACAGCGGGGGATACCCAATGTTGGCTATCGGTTGTTGTTGATCTGGTAATATCAGATGGTGTTTTGGCTTGAAGTGTTCGGTTCTTAACAATGTTGTGATAAATTATGTTCAAAGCATTAATCGTATAAGCAAGTTCCGATCTCCTCTTCGTTGTAATCATTCTAGTTATATTAATATCCTCTTTAGTATCTTCCACTTTAATATTTGTATACTGACTTCTTGGTATTCACCATTAGTATCCGGATTGGTTTCTTTATCATCGAAGGTTTAACACTCATTGTTGTTGTATTCCATAGAATTAATAACATGTTACTTACGTGTACAACGTTTGGTGGTTCCATCAGCATCATCATCATCATCGGTGTCTTCATCTTCATCTCCTTCCTCACTACCTTCACCTCCATCATCATCTTCTCCTTCATCTCCATCATTCCTATCTGTGTTGTTAACTGCACCGTTCTTACCATCTTTTTTGGTAACATTTAATAATATTACTAATAAAATTGTAAGATAAAACATCAACCATCTATGATCTGTTAACGAACAAAGGAACATTGAAACCAAGTTTAATAACCAATCCCGTGTACTCGTTAACATTGACATTATGTAATTGTTTATCTTGGATAGAATTAACATTTGTTATCGGAATGATTAAATGTGGTATCTTTTACCGTCTATCGTGTTAGTTAACATGGTTGGTACAACGTTCGGTCATACCTTGTTGTTATGACGGTTCCATCTAAGCCGATAGACTTCTGGATAGTTGTCTCATTGATCAATTCATGGTTCATGTTTAATCATCAGGATAATGCCACTTCCATGCGTATATGTTTCTTCGGTGGTTACAACGGACTTGTGATTATCGTTCGTGATATTAACATGTAACGGTGTAGAGACCACAGTTGTTGTGTTTGATTCTGGCATATCGGATCGTTGTAATCGTGTTAGTTCGGATCGACAACAACGTCCACTTCAAACTTCGGGATCATGGGTGTTTGGTTCAGCAACGGTCGGATGTGTATCTGGTTTGTTCGTTGAAGTTTTAATCTTTGATTCTGGTTCGGATATAATACTAAGCTTAATATCATCTGATAATGACGGTACATTAGCCAACGTGGTAGAGGTTTTGTCTAATCCAGTAAACATGTATTGGTTGGTTGGGGTACAAACGGTGTTTGGTTCGGAGTTACAACCATTTTGTATACTTTTGATGAGTTTATGATGGTCGGTCGTTGTTAATAAACCAATAATAGCTAACGGGATCGGTTTTATCACTAACAAACAGTCAGTCATTGACGATTTCAAATTATCAACAAAACCAATTACAGGTTTAAATAATCGTTTCTTTATTATATCCGATAAATAAGTTAAAATTTTGTTAAGTCTAAACATTGTAACAGATTGGATATTTATCAGCCAATCCCAATACCACCATCCTTGTTTTTGTTTTAAGCGGTAGTGATACTTCACCTTTGTTCTTAATTTCCAATAGAATATCAGCTATCATATCGGCCATCTTCTCGAACACATCCCTCCTCATTCCTCTGGATGTGCATGCGTACGTACCCAACCTTAAGCCAGACACAACATCGGTTGACAACAGATGATTTGAGATGTCAGTTTTGTTTGTTGTGATGTAACATCGGTCCAACCAAGAGGTCACTTGTTTATCGGTGATTCCAAGTTTCTTTAAATCTATTATGACTAAGTGATTATCAGTTCCGTTCGAAACAATATCTATCTTCCTGTTCTTGAATCGTTTTGCCATAGCTTTAGCGTTTTCAACAACAATCGTTGATCAGGTTCTATACTCATCTTGTTTGGCTTCGAGAAGAGCCACTGCTGTGGCTACCATAACGTTTATCATCGGTCCGTCCTGTAATCTTGGGAACAATGTGGTAGATATATGTTTGGATAATTCTTGGTTGTTCGATAATATTAATCCGCTACAAGGTCCTTTCAAGGACTCATGGGTTGTTGTCGTAACAACGTCACAATGGTCGATTGGTGAAGGTTGCAATCCGGTGACAATTAGACCAGCAATGTGTGAGATGTCGGCAAGTAAAAACGAATCAACTATATCAGCTACTCTTCTGAAAGCTTTTCAATCTATTGTTCTTGGATATGAGGTGGAACCAACAATTATGAGCTTCGGTCTATGCCTTATGGCACAGTTAAGAACGTTGTTCATATCGATTGTACCAGTTTTAGGATCAACACCATATGTTACAGTATTAAACCACATTCCAGATATGTTTGTTGCCAATCCATGAGTTAAATGTCCATCTCATTCGAGATGCATACGCATAATAGTATCACCAGGTGACAACAGAGTTAACATTACTGCTTGATTCATTTGACTACCAGAATACGGTTGAACGTTGGCATATTTACATTTGAACAAACGTTTGGCTCGGTCTATTACCACCTTCTCTAATTCATCGACAAAACCACAACCTTCATAATGCCGATATCCTGGATAACCATCAGCACGTTTGTTGATGAAAACGTTGTTTTGAACTTTCAGAACAGCCTCCGAAACCAAGTTCTCCGAAGCTATAAGGTTTAGACTCGTTGATTGTCTGATGAGTTCGTTTTTCAATATCGATTCAACTAAAACATCGGATGTTGGTAGATTTGTTTTACAACTCGGTTCCATCATGGCAACATGTTTGTTAGTTTGTTGTTTATTCCGAGATATTATGACCAAGAACCACTCTCACATCCGTTTGATGATGTTCATCGGTTGGGTATAAACCTTTCAAGTGTTGGTAACTGACATGTCGTTAATGATTACTTTGTTTGTTGGCAACATGGTTGTGTTTGGTTATAATTCTGATCTGATTTTGGCCAACAAGATGACGATTGTATGCGATTAACACTTTGGGTTACGAACGATGAGTGATTAACACAACTGATTGATGGATTGGAATTTCGGTGTTCAACATTTGTTTGGTTCTTACTTGATGTTACCATTTTGTTCCGTATTCCGATCTAGAATTCGTTTTATTTTTATCACAGATCAAATCTAATAAATCTTTAACCAAATGGTATCTAATCCTTGGTAATCCTTCAACACATACCCTCCTCTAACGATTACTACAGAATGTTCTTGTAGATTATAACTGTCTCCTGACACATACACTACTACCCCATTACCATTACATAACTCCATTTCAGATACCTTTCTCAATGTTGGGTTGTTGTTTCGATTGTGTTGTGTTAACCATCTAATACAAATCCCATCTCTAAACGTAGTACCATCCAAGGTCGGTGTATTATTATCCTCCTTCTTTGTTCATCTCACTCCTTTTATGAGTTGGTTCGTTGTTATTTGCCAACATCCGTTCATAACCATCTTCTGTGTTTTTGTAATACTTACTTCAATCAACGACATCGGTCCTAACATAATTTTATCATTTATCCTACTATCTCGTAACCATCCCTGGATGTTATACCTTCGATTGCAACTTCGTTAACATCTTTGAATGAAGTAATTAATGTCATTTGGTCTTCGACCTCATGTTGTTACTGTGTTGTTGAATGGATTTACTTATCGACTAAAGATCAATCGTTTCCTTCGGTTGAAACCAATTAATAACGGTGTATTAATCCCGAAACAACATCCTGAGGGATATAACTTCATCGTAGCTTCAATGGTAATCACTAAGAATCAGATATGTTCACTACATCAAGCCATTTGTTCCAATTAAACCATCTTTTGAACACTTGTTGTTACGTTTCATCAACTGCTAATTCCATTAAACTAATGGTTCTACGATACATTCACTTCTTTGTGTTAATAAATAACCTTATCAGGTTGGCTTATACATCTGGATGTTGTTCTGATCTGGAAGATACAACGGTCGTACATGTTTAGCCGTTATTACTTGAACTTATACCAAATATTCTGCTAACGGACAATACATGAATTCAATATCTTGTTTCTAAGACCAAACGTTTAGAGGTTTAATCGTTATTGATGGGTGATAACGTTGTTATGATGTGTAAATTGTAGTTAGAAGAATTTATGGTACTCATCTTGGTTTGGTTGGTTTTATTAAGTATGTTTCGGAGAATATATTACAACCGTTTGAGGTTTATAATTTATCGATGTAAATCATTTCATGTAACCGGAACATCAAAATTTTGTTCGTATCGTGTTTAAACAGATATAACCGTAAATATATGTGTCATTTGATCGGAATATTATACATGGAATCGAACACTTGTGTTATCTATGTCATGAATTTAATGGAAATACAACAAAATGTTGGGATGAATAATATTATGTTAAAACGTATATATGTTTTACCTTTAATTAATGATTTTAACATGTATTTCGTTGTTATAACAATTAATAAATTTACTTGATATACCATCACAGATGTAATAGTGTGTATGGTTCGTTGCCATTACGACATGAATTAATCTCATTAACAAACCAAGCTGTCAATAATAACATTAAAACATCTTTAATCACTACCATACACATCAACGTTGTTATAACCACAACAAATTAACCAAATATTTGATCACTTTGTTGCCAACGTTGGGTATAGAAAACAGATGTTGTAACGGGTTATAACTGTTGTAAATATTAGATAATGTGGATCATTGAATGAAGTTGGAATGATGGATATAAAATGGAGCTTATATCTTGTTTGTGTTACCTAATCAATGGATTAAAATTTTATAGAAATTGACTTGATGGAACAAACCGGAGGTTGCCAACGGTCATGATCAATGAATTGGGTATAAATGTGGTTTAATTAGAACTTTGAATACATGGACTGTGGAGGTAACAAATTCTTAGGAAAGAGGTGTTAATTTCATGTGTATATAATTTATTCAAAGTGTTGTGGTTGTTGTTAAAGTTTTAGTACAACCGATTTTTTGACAGTGTTGTAGGTTCGGTAAGGATCGGGATAAATTAGTTGGTCCATCATTATATTGAAGTTGGTTCGTTGGTTGTAACTCGATTGATTGAAATGGTTTGACATAATAATTATGAGATATAACAGGATGGTGGTTGAAATATTTTAACTATATTCGAAGGAATTGATGAAATAATTGAGCTTATGAACATATGTTTGGACTATATCAATGTCTAGGATGTTGGGTTTAAATAAGTTCCATGATGATGGTAAGTACGATATGTTGTTAAATTATTAACATATATTTTGTAAGTAAATTACCATGAATCTTGTATCCGTCACAACAAATGACCATCTGGACGTTGGATATGGTTCATTGAAACCATGGTATCGGATACCATAACACCAGTTCGTTTGTAATCGTTGATTTAGTAATCGGAACATCCAATGTTGGATTAATTTATGACGGTTAAAACATCAACGAATGGAACTACATGTAAATTGGTTAACACTGGTGTTTTAAAAGGTTTAATAGAAGCACTTATTTATATTATTAATAGGTTTAGTTGTTTATTTAACATGTCATGCTGATGTTTTATATGGTATATTCGGATGTATGGGTTGTTTCAACCGTTTCTTGTTACGATGGGATGGTTTAATAAATTATCCATAACATTTGGATGTTAGATAAATGTGGTAACAACAAAAGTGTGAAGAGGTTTGTTCGGTTGTGAGCCATTGAGGGATGGTGTTGGCTAATATGAAGGTAGAATTGATGTTAACATATAATTTTGGTGGACTTATGGTGTGTTAATAACCAAAGAACAGTTGAAATGATGAGGATATTGAACGATTGGAGTTTAATAGTGTTTTGGTATCTTTGTCCGGATGTTTTAACTTTAACCATTTTAGTAGAACATCGAGATCTGTTAGCAGTTCAAACGTTTGATCAACAAATATCCTTTCATATGTGAGATGTCCGGGATAATCTATACTTCCTTCACTATAACCTAATGATTTCAATAGATTTATACTGTCCAATGTCGTTTGTTTCGATCCACATACCATGAACCTATCCATCTTATCAAAGTTGTGAGTTCTTAAATCAGCTATAAGTGTTCCGGATTTTATCAACCATGTTAAATCACCAGAATATGGATATGGTTCTTGTGTTACACTTTGATAGACTCTTAATTTATGCTTTGCATATGGCTTAATCCGTTGGTCTTTTGTCATTTGTTTCAATTTATCATTAAAATATTGTAGTTCTTGAACATATTCACAAACGATAACCACTATAACTTCACCGAACTTAGCATATGTGTTAGGTTCTGATATTATGCTGCTAACGGCTGCTATCCCAATGTCCGTACACAACAGGAACAGACGTTTTCCTGAATCCAACACATCCAGACTCAATCCTCTACTTGTTTTCTTCTTAATTATGATTGAACTCTTAGTGGTAACCATCCTGAGAAACGATGTGAATAAGCCATTTGGTACAACCTTTGAATAAAATTCTAACTTGTTATCCCATGTTGGACTACATATATAATAATCTCTGAATACCAACGTGCCTCTGATTATTAAGCCTATTGTTGTATACTCACCAGGTTTGAAGTTGAACGTTTTCAGTCTCTTGGTTGTAAAACTAAACAGTGTATTGGTGTAATGTTTGACTCCCAACACAGATGCCAAGGTATAACTCTTTGTAGCCATTATTTTGTTGTTGTTGTACTTCATTGACATCGATTCAATGGTTAATATCCGACGTTTGTCATGGGTGTTGTTCATGTTTGTTGTTAACATTTTAATCAACCGATATTATAACCTCAGAAGATATGATCACAACTTTCGTTGTTCAACGTTGTCATTCCGGTTGTATAACAGGTTGAGAGTTTAAATGTACTTGCCATCATTTTGTTGCAACGTTGGTGGTTTCGGTGTTTCGGAACAAAGACGTTGGACGTTGGCATGATTGGTATGTTTTGTTTAAATATCAACAAACTAACAGTGGTATAGATTGGTCTTTGTGTTTTAATCAGGATTTTAAGTTAACAACAACAGGTAGTCGGTTCTTGCTCCATCATGTGTTTCTTTCGGTTTTACTGTTCTCGATCCTAACTTGTTGGCCATAATTATCCATGTTAGATGAAACGTTTGTTAAATTAGTCATTTAAGAACCACTTTGTTCGGTCATAATTCATGGGTGATATGGTTGTTGGTTGTTGGTTTGTTACGGTGTTGTGATGAAGATGTGGTCTCATATTTGTTTGAATGAGATCTTCAATCGGTTTGGACATGAAAGCCATCAAAGTGATGAGTTACAACCATGATGTTGATGGTTACTTCGTTGGTTTAACAACAAAGTGATGATTTAAACATGAATTTGGTTATAATTGTTAGAACAAAATGATGATGTTGATGTTGGTTAAATGTATAGGAAAATGGATGTGGGTTAATTAATGTAATATGTGTTAATCGGATGTTGCCGTGTTGTTAAAAGGATGTAAAATTCATGTGGAGAAGGGATGGAATCAGGTTTAAGCTTAGATGGTTGGTACATTGGGATATAAATTAAGTTCATTTGGATAATTTTATACCATTTCATTCGAACAATTCGTGTTCCACTGAATGATAAACCCACTTCCTCGGATCGTCATTGTTTTGTTACAGCTTTCGAGATATTAGTACCAGTTAGCTTAACATGTTGCCATGCTTACACATCTGGCCTATCAACGTGATGGTCTGTCACTTCTCTTAATAGAATGTTTCTTCGGTTTAGCTTCCGGCTTAGATGCATTCAGCTGTTATCTATTCCATACTTAGCCATCCTGCTATGCCGTTGGCAACGACAACAGGGAGACCAGAGGTATGTCCATCTCGGTCCTCTCGTACTGGAGACAGGTTCCGTCAACATTCTTATGCCCACGGCAGATAGGGACCGAACTGTCTTGCGACGTTCTGAACCCAACTCACGTACCGCTTTAAATGGCGAACAGCCATACCCTTGGGACCTTGTTCAGCCCCAGGATGCGATGAGTCGACATCGAGGTGCCAAGCAACCCCGTCGATAAGAACTCTTGGGGGTTATTAGCCTGTTATCCCCGGCGTACCTTTTATCCGTTGAGCAACGTCCCTTCCACTTGGATCCGTTGGATCACTATGACCGACTTTCGTCTCTGCTTGACATGTCTGTCTCGCAGTCTAAGCAGGCATATGCCATTGTACTCTACTGACGATTTCCAAACGTCATGAGCCTACCTTGTGTACACCTCTGTTACTCTTTAGGAGGTGACCGTCCCAGTCAAACTACCCGCCTTGCATTGTCTTACGTCAAGATTGGCTTGTTGTAATGGAGATGTTGTTTGGCAACAGGATGGTGTTTCATTGGCAGCTTACGTTGGGCTAACGTCCAAACGGTTATCGCTTACCATCTACGCTGTACAGTCGACCAAAGCACATCGATACAAGGTTGCAGTAAAGGTGCACGGGGTCTTTCCGTCTTGCCGCAGGTACCTCGCATCTTCACGAGGATTTCAATTTCACTGAGCTTGTGCTGGAGACAGTGGGGAAGTCGTTACACCATTCATGCTGGTCGGAACTTACCCGACAAGGGGTTTCGCTACCTTTGGACCGTTATAGTTACGGCCGCCGTTTACTGGAACTTTAACCAGATGCTATCAACATCCAGACTTCGTTGGCCAGCACCGGGCAGGTGTCAGACTCTATACTTCATCTTACGATTTTGCAGAGTCCTGTGTTTTTGATAAACAGTCGCTTCCCCCGTTTCTATTATACCCAACCTTGGTTTCCCAAAGTCAGGTTATGTTTCTCCCGAAGTTACACATACAATTTGCCGAGTTCCTTCAGCACAATTATCTCAAACACCTTGGTATACTCTACTCAACCACTTGTGTCAGTTTTTGGTACGGCCTATATCCTCAAGCTGTTTCTTGTTAACAGTCAAACGTATGCCAAACCAATCCAGATAAGGGTTGACAAGGTTTGGTTAAGTCACTTGTTGAAGGTTCACGAATATTAACGTGATTGCCATCGGTTATGCGTTTACGCTTGGCCTAAGGTGCCGACTTACCCCATTTGGAACATCCTGGAATGGGAATCCTTGGTCTTTCGGTGTGAAAGGTTCTCGCTTTCAATTATCGTTACTCATGTCAACATTCTCGCTTCCGATGCCTCCAACAACCCTCACGGGTTGCCTTCCATGGCTTACGGAATGCTCTGCTACTGTGTTGCTCGATTGGCAACACCCTTGACTTCGGTACTGAACTTAGTCCCGTTACATTTTCGGCATGAACATCCATCAATCAGTGAGCTGTTACGCTTTCCTTAGATGATGGCTGCTTCTGAGCCTACATCCTGATCGTCTTCGAACATCCACTGCCTTTATCACTTAGTTCAGATTTAAGGACCTCGATCCAAGGTCTGGGTTGTTTCCCTTTCCACTACGGACGTTATCGCTCGCAGTGTGATTATCAGTTAAATTCGACAACAGTATTCGGAGTTTGGTTGAATTCAATAGAACTTATACGTTCCAATCATCCATCCAGAGCTCTACCCCTGTTGGGATACGACCAACGACCTACCTACATAGGTTTCGCAGAGAACCAGCTATCTCCGAGTTTGATTGGCCTTTCACCCCTAACCACAGATCATCCCAACGTTTTGCAACACGTACGGGTTCGATCCTTCGGTTAACAATATCAGTCAGCCTTCAATCTGTCCATGGTTAGATCACTCGGTTTCGGGTTTGAAGCTGCAAACTTGTTGTTTGTCCTTTGTGGACTCGCTTTCACTTCGCTTTTGTTCAATTATAAGCTTCGCTTGCAACAGCAACTCGTTGACCCATTATGCAAAAGGTACGTCGTCAGGTCTTTGGACCCTCCGACTGCTTGTTGGCATCCGGTTTCAGGATCTGTTTCACTGTCCTGTTCGGACATCTGTTTCACCTTTCCCTCACGGTACTAGTTCACTATCGGTTGTGCATATATGTTTTGGCTTAGAAGGTGGTCCTCCTATCTTCGGACGAGATTCATCGTGTCTCGTATTACTTACCATGATTTTGATGTCGAATAAAACAGGGTTGCTACCTTTATCAACTTGTTGTTCAAAACAATTATCGTTAACATCAAAAACAACAGCCAAAGTCTGGTTTCGCTCGTTGCTACTAACAGAATATCCTAGATATATTTTCCTATAGGTACTAAGATGTTTCAGTTCCCTATGTTCATGACAACTTGGATCAACGACCAAGGTTCTCTCGATAAGAGGAGTATACACTTCGTTTTCATCCATGTACCGTCATTTATTATGCATACCAAGGCATCCACCGGATGCTTTCAGACACTGTAATTTCAATTAAACGTTTGGACTACCGCTGGAAACGAACGAAGAATGTAACAAATTATAAATGTAAATAATGATAAACTGGATGAGATTGATGTTAATATGTGTTTGAAATGGTCGAAACCTACCATCAATCACTTGTTGTTTTGTTGTTGTTTGAACTTACCGTGTTATAGATAACAAATGTTGGGTTGAATCAATGAAACATGGTGGTAATCGACAATTGGAACAACGAACCCATGAGTATACCAGTTGTTTTGTTGAACTAAAATGAATATGATGTTCGATTAATTCATGGAGATTATGTCATATGGACGTTGGATTTGATATCGGTTGTAGGTAGTTTAAATTGTTATGGAAAGATGTGATAAAATGGTTGATAGATGGATGAATACCATCAATATTTATCTTGGTAATAAATAATAACTGGACAGGTAACCAACCTTCACATAGTTTCGATGGGGTAATTGGTTCTCTCGGATATTTAAGCTTAAAGTACTGAATTAGTACCTTAAGACAAGTTCTTACTATTTAATTGTGTTCAACGCGGCCTTGACTAAAGACCACGATTTCGTTGTTTTCAGCCACAGGTTCTCCTACAGCTACCTTGTTACGACTTCACCTCGGTCATTAACCTTATTTTGTTTTCTAAATCTAGAACTTTCGAATAACGTTGGTTCCCATGGTGTGACGGGCGGTGTGTACAAGACCCGAGAACGTATTCACCGTGGCATGCTGATCCACGATTACTAGCGATTCCTACTTCATGTACTCGGGTTGCAGAGTACAATCCGAACTGGGACAACTTTTTGAGATTAGCTCCACCTCACGGTATTGCGACTCTTTGTAGTTGCCATTGTAGCACGTGTGTGGCCCAGCCCATAAGGGCCATGATGACTTGTTGTGGTCCTCACCTTCCTCTAACTTACGTTAGCAGTTCTCATAGAGATCCATTTTGTTGTTCTTTGGCAACTATGAGTAAGGGTTCTGCTCGTTATGGGACTTAACCATACACCTCACGGCACGAGCTGACAACAGCCATGCAGCACCTGTTCAAGGCATACTCATTGTTTGTGAGTGGCATGTTGTTTCCAACATGTTTAGCCTAAAATGTCAAGGGCTGGTAAGGTTCTTCGTGTAGCTTCGAATTAAACCACATGCTCCACCGCTTGTGCGGGTCTCCGTCAATTCCTTTGAGTTTTAGCCTTGCGGCCGTAGTCCCCAGGCGGAGTGCTTAACGCGTTAGCTGTACAATCGGCATAAATACACAAACCTTTGGCATATCCGAAGTCATGTTTTCGGGATGTGTTTATCCATGCCAAACTGTTAGCACTCATCGTTTAGGGCGTGGACTACCAGGGTATCTAATCCTGTTTGCTCCCCACGCTTTCGTACCTCAGCGTCAACTTAACCCAGTGAACCGCCTTCGCCTCTGGTACTCCTCCAAATATCAACGAATTTCACCTCTACACTTGGAATTGTGTTCACCCCTATTAAGTTCATAGTTATGCAGTATCAACAACCGCTATGAAGTTAAGCTTCAAGATTTGGTTGGTGACTTACAAAACCGCCTACATACCCTTTACGCCCAATAAAACTGAACAACACTCGCTCCCCTCGTATTACCGCGGCTGCTGGCACGAAGTTGGCCGGAGCTTTTGTTCATAGTTACTATCATTATTATCACTAAACAAACAGAGTTTTACAATCCCAAGGTGCATGTGTGCACCCCGTTTTGTGGGATCTTCGTTACTCATGCGGCATGGCTGGATCAGGCTTCCGCCCATTGTCCAATATTCCTCACTGCTGCCTTCCGTAGAAGTTTGGGCCTTGTCTCAGTCCCAATGTGGCTGTCCGTCCTCCCAGACCAGCTATAGATCTTGGCCTTGGTAGGCTTTTATCCCACCAACTAGCTAATCTACCGTAAGCTCATCTTGTTCCGATTGATCTCTTTACCAAAATCTTGGAATTATACAGTATTACCTTAAAGTTTCCTTAAGCTATCCCGTTGAACAAGGTAGATTCTCACGTGTTACTCACCCGTTCGCCGCTAACAACCTGTTGAGGTTGTCCGCTCGACTTGCATGTGTTAGGCCTGCCGCCAGCATTTGTTCTGAGCCAGGATCAAACTCTTTCATAAATTCTAAGCCGCAATTGAATTAACATGGGCTTATGACTTGCTTGAATGCTTAAATTCGAAGCTTAGAAAGCCATTTGACCTTCAAATCCCCCCCCAAAAAAGTTATAAATGGAGGGGGGGATCCTTCCGATTTAAACGAACCATGTCGAATATTAAAAATTAATAAAATCTGATGGAAAAAAACATAACAACGAAATGATGATAATAATAATAAATCAAAGAAAAAAATATAATAATTTAATTGCTTAAAATATTATGGGTATCTTATAACGTGATTTTGCTAACTGTCAAACAAATTTGTATAATTAATGTGATACATAGCAGATCGAAACTTTATATTCAACCGTGTTCGGTTGTTGTTTGTTTTTTATGTAAACAACTTAGATTAACCGTTGTTAACCGAAACCAACGTTGTCATGAAGTTTTGTTGTATTACAATAGCCAGTACCATGTTGATGGGTTTTTTGAATGGCTTCGATATGAGACATCGGTGTGTTCAACGTTTTAAACCGACATGAATCACTTCAAGTTTTGTAAACGGTTTATAATCTCAATATGTCGTTAATAAACCTGCCTGAACGGGATCACCATCATTTGGTTACAACGTTTGGTTGACACAACTCAGTACCGAGTCGAAGCCAATAGGTTTGTTTTGTTTCATCGAAATGGGTATGGTTTGTTATTGAATTACATCAAATATCTGTCATAATGGTAAATGGTTTATTATATCACGGATATTAACCACCAAGCCAATAATGTTTTCTCTTGCTTCGACCTACATCCCAACATACAATAACCACAACATTCTTATCTCCATATACATGTCCATACCATTGATTAATAACTGCATTGTTATCCCGCTTACAACGTTGTTATCCGGATTAATAAAACATGGATGTTATAACATTATTATCGAATAACATGCCGATATTAACGTTGTTGTATTTCATTCGTTCATCTATCTGTTTGACAACAGAATTACAACGTTCGGATGCTACAACATCCATTACATGAAACAAACGGATGTAAACATGGTCTTGGATTGGCACAACAATGATCAAACGTTGTTAGGGTTAACAGGTTCGAGCTGAGAACTAATTATCCAAACATTTGTTATATCCCAGACATATTTCATAATCGGATCGTTGTGTTGTTCGAATTGATTTTACAGGATATCGGATAACATCAATTGTTTGTTGGCGGTTAGATGTAACCGAAGTTGGATTAAAGATGGTTGTTTACACAACAAACGTAATTAGCCATTGAACAATCATGTTTATCTTAGTAGATTACTACCGTTGGTTGATAAATGGGTGTTGATACACAAGTGATTAAATCAACCACTATAAATCAGATACTAAACACTGATGTTGAACTTGTTGTTGTTAGTTTAATAATGTTTAATGTGTATCTTGTTACTGTTTTGTTAACAATGAAGTTAGTAGTCATTTAATTGGTCATTAAAGATGTAAACGTTCAATGAACATGGGTTTTTTTGGTTCTTCTTTGTTGTTCCACTTCTCATATACCCACCATGAAAGGTTTATGTAGTTCTATCCATGGTTTGTAACAACCTATGTTATACCAATTAAACATTACTAAGTTAATAAATTACGTTGTCATGGTTACCGTGTTGTAAGAACGATTAACCAATAGGTTCGATTAGGTTTAACATGGAGATTGTTAGTTGTTTGGTCTAATCGTCAATATCGTTGGCTATCATGGGATCCAGATCTCATTGATGGTATAAAACGTTCATGGTTCTTCATCGATCTGAGATCAATGTGGAGTATACTCGATGGAATGAGTACGATATTGATGAATCAACAAGTTATTTTGTTGGAACAAAATCAGAACAAACAGGATGGTTAACAACACGTGGAGGTAGTA
>NZ_CM008771.1:0-22533 GCF_002774925.1 Candidatus Hodgkinia cicadicola | reverse complement strand
ATGTTTAAAGGTTTGATCTAACAGGTAATTTAACTTGATTTTGTTGTGTTAATGTTAAATGAAGTAATAATTGATGTTACCTGTTATGATGTAGATTTAATAATAAAAAGACAGAAGATGATTGGAACATGTTTAACACGAAGTAGGGACTGGATGTTGGTTCTTTTTTATATGGAGAAACATATCACTATGGGATCGGATATAACGATTGAGGTTACATGGTAATTGGAAACATTGGAATAAAACATATAAGTTAATGAGTTAGTGTTTGGAGGATATAATTGTCGATGTTATGTTTGAAATGTTATTATGTAATTCTGGTTGGGTTGTAATGGCATGGTGATTGTTGATTTGGGTGTTGTTAGCCGTATAAAACAATATCATTAATCGTTTATAATTTTCATTTGATATTAAACAACATCCACAGAACAAATAAACAATGGTAAGAATTGGCATAGCTGATGGTAATGCATTTAACTAATGGTTTGATGGTATTAAAATTGATGTAACCGCACCATCACCATCTCTTCTTCACAACCTTATCAGTTTGGTGTAACCACCATTGGTGGACTTTATTTTAGAGAATAAATATCCTATTAACACAGCGAATCTTTGACCGCATTTCAACTTAGATCTTAATAACCTGATGGTTTCTTGTGGTTTGTCTATCTTGATGTTTTTAATTCTATTTAATATCCTTTCAATGTCAGTTTTAACAGCTTTTAATCTTTCTGAAGTAGAAACCAACCTACCTGTCATGATAAAACATCTTATTAAGTTTATAACTTCATGTTTTGATAATCTTACCATTAACTTTAACTTATTTTTAACGAGTCTCTAATACTATCAAAGTTTTTATTCAAATTTAAACAACATCCGAAGATTACTTCGACAACATCTACTGATCCGTTGGTTTCAATAATTAATTCAGCTTCTTCTTGTGAATATACATTGAATTCATGTTTGATTATCTTAAATGATACTTGTTTAATTGGATTAAAATCAACATCTAAGACCAAACACCCATGTAAACATGAATTATATCTACCTTGGACTTCTGAAGCTGACAAATATCCTTTACTGCAAGCAACAACGAGTTCACATCTAAATCTGATTCCAATTCCTAAATTACATATATAGTGATTACGATTAAATATTAATACTCCATCAGGAAGATAAATGTCACTTGCAAGAACCTTACCCTTCTTAGAAGTATTTATTACTGCTCTAAATACGTTTCTTCCATCTTGACACATGAATTCTAGTCGCTTGACATTGTTAACAACCTCAATAACATCTTCCTTTATTCCATTTATCTTATCAACCTCATTATATACACCATCAATATTAATTCCAATTACCGCATATCCTACAACATCAGACATTAATACCCTCCTTAATGTATTTCCTATGGTTTGAACCAAGTTCTTATCATTTAATATTATACCTAACTTAAACTTATTATATCCACAAGGTATTAATTTAATTTGTTGTAACATTAACAACATCCAAACCCTCTAAGGTTCACAATCCATTATAATGGTTTTATTAATAAAATATCTAATAGAAGTTATGATTTAAGATCAGGGTTGTAGTACTTATAACACAACATCTTGATTCGATTCAGTGCTTTTGTTTCTATTTGAAATGTTACAGTGTTTATTACTATTATTATTTTGTTGTTTTTCTATCAGTATCGTATCTATTAGTTACTTAAATAATAAAATGGTAAATAATTTCCACTTTCCTTTAAATCTTCATATTCATTTATAATCACCACAACACCACATCACCTCTTCTATAAGAACAACTGTACACTACTGTTGATTTTTTTGTTAATTTTGTGTGTAATACTTCTATTTAATTCTTTATTAAACGTATCAAACTTATTATAATCTCAATGTAGTTTAGACATGACCGTTTGTTGCTGTTCGTTACCTTTTATAACCAACAAATAAACCTTATGTCTATAATCTCCCCTTTTTTTTAGTAGTTAATATATCCAAGTTATCTACATTAGATAGAATTTTATACTTCAAGATGGTTAATTAATATGATGGATGTTTTCTATGACATGTAATGACCTATGGTCCTGTTTAAACTGAAACAACGTTCATGCCAAGATTCATCGGACTAACAGATAGTAAGATTTAACATGGAATAACAAAGTATGGTCCATCAAGAATCACATTAAGTGTGTAGCAACAACGAAGATATTTCTGTTTTATAGTATCGGTTGTATTTTTTATTTGATTACTTCAAACGGAATACAACATTTGATATATTAATCTTACCTCCAAGATTTGTCATTTTAAGTATAGTATTATCAGATGTCAGATTACATTCCAACATCAATCCAGTGACAATTATCTCACCATCTAATGATTTAACATAACAGAGATCACTTATACCAAACATATCTCTATAAATTTTTAATAGAACACTTACAATTACTTGATAACCTGTTGTTCAACAGGTTTAAACTTATAGTTTTGATAATATGACCACCATTGTTGTTATCTCATTTAAATCCATATTCTAATATCTTTCAGTTAACTGGATGTTGTTTTTTATAACTATATCTCTTACCATCTGATCTACATCTCTGACCGTTGGATCTTCTACCATATGTCTTTCCTTTGGAACAACCATGACCTCATCTTACTTCTTCGTGGCCCCTTCATGAAACCTGAATTCAATGAGTTTAACAACACCATTTTTTCATTTAATTAGAAGTTTGAATTTAATTCTCTATAATGTATTAAATGTTACTTTGATAACATTATGTTGGGTTTTATCCAATGACGGAACACTAACATTTATAATTTCCAAACACAACAGAGTCCAACGTTGTAACATTATTCTGCTTTGTTCTTACAATGTTGTTGTCATTTTACACCAACACATCAATATTTGTTCGTAATTATATCACATTGGTATTAGAGATAAGTTTCTTGTTCCTTCCGAGAGGAACCTCTAACATATTATTCAAACAAAATGATCAGAATTTTGTAACAACATCCTGTTTCTATCTGTTTGTTTTATTGTTATCCGAAGTCAACACTATTAATAAATATCTTCAATAACAACCGATACTCAAGATCTATGGTTTTTGTTTTTTTTCAAACATCCTTGTATATTTTTGTTGTTAACTTTACTTATTTTTTCCTATATACTGAAATCTTAAACATCAAAACAATCACCAAACACAATAACATTGATATGGTTTTTTTTTGGTTTAATCAACAAGGTTAGGAAACGTATTCATCAATCAAAACTTTTTTTTCAATATACATTCATCTATAACATAAAATCTAATGTGTTGAGTATGTTTACAACATGTACCATCCTCCCTTTAGAGTTATTTGTATACTTCAGATAAAACATCAACGACTAAACAATACCATGATATCTTCATGATTAGGTTTCTAGTTGATTTTGTTCATCAGATTATAATTTCTATTATTAATTTTTCTTAACATTGATGACATTATCGGATCTTGAACATTTAATTCCATCCTATTACTTTCTAACAACGTTCGATCCAATATTTCTTATCCGTGTATATTATCACTATTACCATTAACAACATTTATGACCTTTTAATATGGTTATGTTTCTTAACAACCTAATAAGTTATAGACCTATATCCGAACTTATATCTTGAACTCATTATATTTATTAACGATTGGATGTTGGACTGAACGTTGGTTCTGTTTAATTGAAATAAAATTTTATAACAGGATCGAAGTTCAAACGTTCACAGGTCATTTGAATACTTCGATGTTTTTATGATTTGTTCCTTTATAACTATCTATTTAATATGATCTATGTTAATACCTTTAAAATTAATTGTTAACTTTGATAAGTGTATTACTAAATCGTGGTAACAGACCACAACACAACTTATGTTTAATAGATACACAGTTGTTTAATATCAATATTTCTGAATGATCCAAACATTTGAACGTTTGGAACCATGTAAATGGAGTTTTATTCTTCTTAGAATGGTATATAGTAGTAAGTTTTTTTGATAAAGTAACAACCACTATTCTTTCTAGTATAAGTTGGATTTAATATTCGTTTAATACCATCACTTTGTTGTTAATAACAGGGTACCAACCTGAATGTTTCATCTCCGATGTTTATTACTCCCAATATATCTTTAGATTTAACGATTCTGATGTTAGAAGTGTTTTGATTATTCATGTTGTAATTCTTATTATATGGTTAACATCTATTAGTTTATTAAGTGATTGAATGTTATAATTCCAACGCCAATACTATAACCGTACCTATGTTATTTAGATGTCAGTGATGAATTTGATTTTGAATTTAAGGTATGGAGGTTGGAAATCGAACCATTTCTCATTATAGATAATGGATTCTAATATATATTTTCATGTTTACTATTAGATTTATTAAGATTATTTCTTTTTTCTTAACAACAACCTTGGATTATCTAGTCGTTTTATTACTTCTTGAAACAATCGGAAGAAAAATATGATAATATCCTTAAGATCTATCAACAATGATATATTTACTTCTTATATTAACTGAACTTATTATTCTTGGTAAGTAAATCAATGATTCTGGTAGTAATAGATTCATTTTTTTGTTGCAAGAAACAAAAGGTTACAATGTTGTTGTGTTAATTTAACATTGTTAATAATATATATCACATTTTGTTTGTTTTAGTTTTTTTTTAATGTATTGATCTTAGATGTTAACGAAGTTCGATTCGATTTTCTTTAACAACGTAACAACATGAACTTGTGTTAATGCACTGATACAAATAGTGATATTGAATCCTGTTTGGCCAATGTTCTCACATGACAATGTCTCTAAAACATCAATTCAATCCTTGTTTTCCAACCGAAATGTTGAAATTCTTATCAGAAGATGATAGATTAAATCCCTTGAAATCCTTCATTTTATGAGTGGTACTATATGTTAATTTATCCAAGAAAGTATATATTTTCTTCGAACGTAATGCAACACTTGAATCCGATTACCTGATGTTTCTTTATCATTAAATCCAGATATTATTGACTTAATTTCAATTAAAACTGATTTAAATCCAGTAATCAAATGAAGAACGGATGTTCCAATCTTGTTGGAGGTTTCATTGGATTTTGTTGTTAATACATCCAGATAAGATGGTTTTGTTAATCTTAGGTAACATATGTACATTTTAATATAAAAATATGTATTAGATTCAGCTTAAATATTAAATATCTATTGAAACCAACATCTGGTTCGATTGAATAGATTTAAGTTGTTGTTTGGTAACAACGGTCAGTACTTTTAAACAAATGAATACTAAAACAGCCGATAATCTTGATTATACCTCTTTGGTATATGGCTGTTGTGTTTACATGAATTTATTTCTTATTTTTTTTATTATTTATACTAACAACTATCCATGTTTTGTTCTTTTAAATATTAGTTAAACAACATCATTGATCAATGAAAATATATTTTGGTTAGTAACCTTCAATTCTCTCAACACAGGTCCAAATATTCTGGTACCTATAGGTTCTAACTTATCACTTAAGATTATTACAGAATTTTCATTAAACTTTATATATCCTAATGTTCTATTAAATGGTTTAATACATCTGATTATCAAAGCATTAACAACACTACCTTGTTTAATTTTAGATCTTGGGTATACAACAATTGCTGAAGCTTTTATTAATTCTCCATATTTAGCTCAACGTTTGTTTGTTGAGCCTGTTATTTTAATACATCTAATAAATTTTATTCCAGAATTATCTATAACCTTTACAACAGATCTAGGTAAAATCATTATGCCATACTTACAATAAACCACGATTTACGCTTAGAGATTGGTGAACAACTTTTAATTAAAATCTTTGAACCAATTCTAAATCTATTATCCTTATCCGATACTAAATATTTTTTTGTACTTGTTATTGTTTTTTTATATTTCTTTGATCGTTTTGTTCTTTTAATAACCAATACCACTTTTGTTTCTGTTAATAAGTCCCTAATAATAGTTCCCACTAACATGTTGATCCCATAATTCCACATCCATGATCTCCATCAATCGTTAAGTTTACAATTAATGGACCTAAGAACAACATTTATAGACCTCCTTTGAAGGAGGATGGCTTAACAAATAATATCCTGTTAGGTTTTAGTCTGAAAAACAAAATCCAGAGATTTCTATACTTCTCTTATCTACCTGTTTGTTGGCAGCGGTTTAAATGTATCACTATTGTTAATAAAATATCATGAAACATTTCTTATCAACACCCATATAACCGTTTTCCATGCAGTTAATACTATCAGATCTAACAGATTCAATTTATACACATGTTATCTTTAATTATTTTGTTTCTGTTCAATGAATTCAACGTTCAATGAGATAATCGGTCTAAAGTTTCGGTTCTTTCCTCTGAATTTATCCATATTTGTTGTAACATGTTTAATTTTAAATTATTAATATATACTCAGACTTTAATACTACAAACACCATAAGTTTATTCGAACATTTACGTTGGCATAGGATATATTAGTAGAGAATATTTGCAATAACATCTTTTTTATATGTTATAACTGTTTGAACAACATCTGTTCTGTTTATTCTTTCAGAATATCTTACTTTCAATTCAACTATGTTGGTTCCAACTAACGTTTTAGATATTTGTTTTATATTTACCATTATTATTATGTTATTTGTTTCATTTATCAATCTGTTGGCTATAACTAACGGATGGTAAGTAGGATTATCTGTTTGTTTAACAATGACTTTAATATTCGATCAAAATAATTTCTTTAAAGTATAAACGTTTAAATCTTTTACATGAATGTTTTGTTGTTTGTAGAAAAGATGTGGTATCATTGGTTCCTAGAATTATTCTATAGAAATATTTTTCCTGTTTCACACTAACCCTTACCTAATCCATGGTTCTTATAACAATTTACCAAACATGTTTTCAGTTTTAATAACTTAAATATTCGGAATAATCATTTAGACATGAAGAATACCGAATCTTTATCAATTAGATGTTAATAACAACCGATATACCTATAAGGATTAGTTTTTTTTACTAATTATATTAACATTAACACTAACAATTGGTTCCTACACTTTTGATCTTTAATATTCTACCCTTTGAACCATATCTAAGTTTGGTTTTTTATATGTCTTCTACCGATATTAAATCTATTAAGTATTATGAATCTAAAGTTCAAAACCTTCAAACCCCACATCATTGTGTATATGTTTTAAGAAATTGATTAACAACACAGCTATTCTTTCTTATTAACCATCCCAACTTATTAATAACAACACGTATATCACCTCTCAATATATGTTTTAGTTCATTGGAGTTTCTTTGGATTGTAATTGGTGTTGTTAAACAGGTAGGTAATACTAACCACTATGTATACATGTTGGTTTTTTTAATGGAGAATTCATCTAATTTATGTCCAACCGTGGAGGTTGTAATTTAATTTTATTAATCATCATTCCATTAATGTACTTCAAACGTTCCATCAATTGATTCTGGAATTTATATATTTATTTCTGCTTCAGGTTTTGATATTAACTTAACAACATCATCTCTTTAAGATTCTGTTCGAAACAAACGTTGGTTTCCACAGTTAATCTTGACATTAATTACTACATCAACCTTTAGATAAGTTATTTTAATGTTTGGTTGTTGTTTTCTTTTTTTTTGATAACCATATCTTAAGGTGAAACGGGATGTGTTTCTTCACTAGTTTTTCTTTACCTCCATCCATAGGATGATCAATAGAATTCATTGTTATTCTACTATACGTTTGATCTTTTTTTAAGCCAACGTGATCCTTTAGTCTTACTAATTTGGTTTTTTAAACTAAATGGTTCTTGGTTGATATTATTCTAATAGTTACAGTACATTTTCTATTTAATAATCTTCTTATATCTGAATTAAGTTTTTTAATTAATACTTTATCTTGAATTTTGTTAAATCTTAACAACAACAAGCCGTTGGTCTTGATAAATTTCTACCTTATTCAGAATAAAATTCCATATAACTAATCTTGAGTACCAAGAGACAGATCATCTAAACTCAATGCTGATTTATAACCTCTATCCGTTGCTTATACCATAATTATGTGGTTTTTTGTTTGATCTGATCATTTGTTTTTTTTTAAAAACCATCTACAGCAACGATATACTTTAAAGATTTCAGTTCTGTTTTTAACAACAACAATGTTGGTACTCCTGTTAGGAGTTGTATTCTATTCTTAATAACTAACAACCTCCATATTGGTTAATTTTTGTAATCGATTATTCGAAATATTCTCTTACATCTCTCACTTCTATGTTCTTACAGTAATCTTTCAGTATTGTTCTTACCTGATGGTTCACATATATCTTTTCTTGTTAATGGTTTGTATTGGTTTGTCTTTATATATTTCGGAACATTTAATAGTTGTATTAAGTTTTGTTCTGCTGATGGTGTTGGGTTAATTAGTTTGTAATCAGTTGTCATCTCGATTCTAAAGTGTTACAGAGTTTGTTCATTGCTAAATCTGTGAATAATAGCTGTTTTGTTTTGATTAACGAAGAAATATCTAACTTCGATCAATGAATACAACAAAATCCGATCTTTGTGGCATAAATGATTTGTTTATCTTCATCAGAAGTGTGTATCAATAATCCCGATACAACCAAATTCCTAACATTAGTTAATCTATTTATCAGTAACAATTTACCATCTTTAACTTTCTCAACCAATACACTCCTAATAGCAATATCCCTATATCGTTTGTTGGTTTTAGATCTTTTTATTTTTTTGATAGCACTATATTTATATCCTCCTTTAAATTGTGATACTGATTTAGTTGAATGTCTTGCAACGCCCATACCCTTTTGTTTGTATAATTTTTTGTTACTATATTCTGAATCTGATCTTATTTTAATATATGAAACATATCAACGTCGTTTATCCAACTCTCATCTTACAACGTTGGAAATAATATCGGTCCTGGAATAAAACAGTTATGTTTTTGTTTGTTGTAGATATAAGATGTTATTATTTTTTCCGGGAACAGACCCATAAACTATAATTCAACATGTAAATTTATTAATAACCACTATCTTGATTAATTTTAAACTAATATAAACGTTTCCCATTCTACCAGCCATTTTTTTTCCTTTTCAAACCCTGCCAGGGTCTTGTCTTGAACCAATTGCTCCCAACGATCTATGGGTTAAAGATACACCATGTGATGCACTTAGTCCCGAAAAACCATAACGTTTGATCACACCTGTAAATCCTCTACCTTTTGTTTTTCCTCTGATGTTTATAGTTGAATTTGTATTTAAGTCTTTAATATCCAATACTGAACCAAATTCGTTTGGAGTTTTAATAAAACACGGAACATAAATTATTTTTTTAACATCAATATCTCTGAAATTTTTTAACAACTTTCTCTTATTATATCCTAATTTAATAAAATTTAGACCACTTGATACAACGACACATGCCAAGATATCCAACATTGTTGCCGCATTACCATTAATTGATATCATTTTAGACTTTACAGATACTAATTTCATTTAAAAGTTAATATAATTCTTCGATGTACCTTTGGTTGTTTGATTCCAATATAAATATCTTGATGGTATTGAGATCTTAATCGATTTAGAAAGTATTTCATTGAAGTCAGCTGCTGTTGTCAGCATTTTGGAGTATGTTTTTATCTTATAATCAGATTTCTACTTTTTTTATCTATGTATTAAAGTAGTATTGATTGTAAATTCTTTGTTTTTTTGTTGAAAGACTTACAGATTTCTGTTATTTTTATATTAGTTTTAATTCTCAATATATGGTAATAATGTTGGTAAGTTGAATGATTTAGATCTTATATTAAACACTAAATCTATCTTATGAGTCTTGTAATGACTTCAGCATTAACGGTTTATCTCTTTATCTAACAACAAGAAAACTTAATCTTTCTTCCAATAACCACAGGATATAATTAATTCAATTGATATTGTTGTACTTATCTCTGGACATTATTATTTCAACACCTTTAATCAAGATGAATTGTTCACAGTTACATCTGTAGTTCTGTAAGTAAAACTTGAGGTTATACTTGTTTAATATTGGGTTATGTCTACTATTCTTCTTTCTTTAATGTATAAATTTCAGTTTAAGTGTACAGAGTATGAACATAAAGATTTAGGTTATATAAAACCTTATCTCTATTTAATAATATTTTATCGATAGCTATGAACAAAATTCCAACGTTGTAACCTGTTTCTCTCCTTGAATCAAGTCCTTTTTTTAAGAAACATCTCGTTGTTAACACATGTTGGTTTATATCGGTTGTTTGATGTTAATTGTTTCTATATTATCTCCTATTTTAATTAATTCCTATTCTATTCGTCTTACTGTAACAGTATCTCTTCATAGAATTTAAAACACATCTTCAATTGGTATTAGAAATGGTTTATCTCTTTCATGTTTTTGGTGTTGGTATACGTTTATCAATTGTTTTAATTAATAGTTTTTTTTTAAATCACATCATTTGTCTTTTGTTTTTAAAACAAAGCCATCAACACTGATCCTCTAACAATTGGTGGTTTTCCATGATTAATTACAAGAAGAAAGTAATTCTCTGAATTCTAATTCGACAAGTTTTATTGAATATAAATCATCTATTAAATCGATCTTATTAAAGAAAATAACACTTATAGGTTCACCTATTTGTTTTGTTAACAATATCCGTTCCCCTGTTTGGAGTGTTGGTTCATCGTATGCTAAACAAACGAAAATGGTTCTATTTATTTGAACCGTTCCTGTTGTTAATTTTTATGTAATAAGGATAACTTAAACAACCAACATGAACATAATGTCTTGTTTTAGACTCATATCCAACATTCATGTGGTTGATATAATTATTCTTACGAGGTTTTTCTTCAGGGGATAAGATCCTGTTTCCTCGTATGGTTTGTAATTTCCAAAGAGTTTAATAATCGTTGAAGTAAAATGTTGTTTTGCCATGAATTGACATGGCCTAATTGTTATAAATATTCATATGTGATTTGTCGGGATCGGATGTTGGATTAAATTAGGTGTTTATTTGTTTAGTTTTGCGTAGCTATCGAATTCTATGAAATATGTTCCAGTTCCTTTTGTTAAAGATCTAAGGGTATCTATGTATTTAAATGTGTTTGCTAATGATATTTTGGCTTTTATCAATCCAGTTTTGTTAATGGATGTTTGATCTGTAATATGTCCGCCTCTAGCTTTTAAATCACTTGTAACGTCTCCGATATAAATATCAGGGATAAATATTTCAACCTTCATAATTGGTTCAAGGATACATACCCCCATTCTTTGAATGGCTTGTTTCAAACATTGTTTAGCAGCTATTTCAAATGCTAATATGGAAGAATCAACATCATGATGTTCTCCATCTATAAGAGTTACTTTCAATCTTATAATAGGATAACCGAGTGCTGGTCCATTTATAATTGCTGATTCCAATCCTTTCTTTATTCCTGGAATGTATTCTTTTGGAATAGAACCGCCAGTTATTTCTGATCTAAATTCAAATTCATCGTTGTGTGTAGGTTCAAACAACATTTTGACTTTTGCAAATTGACCTGCACCTCCAGTTTGTTTTCTGTGAGTATATTCTTCAATACATTTATCCAATAACATTTCTCTATATGCAACTTGGGGTTTGTTTGGTTTTAACATTAGATTATGTTCTCTTAAAATTCTATCAATTATTATGTCTAAATGTAGTTCTCCCATTCCTGATAACATTATTTGTCCTGATTCTTCGTTGATTTTAAAGCTTAATGTTGGATCTTCTAAACTATACTTGTATAATATGTTGATTAGTTTTTCCTGATCATGTTCAGTATCTGGTTCAAGTGCAACACAGATGACAGGTGTTGGAAATTTAATAGCAAACAATGATATTGGTGAGGTTATATCACATAGTGTATCACCGGTTATTGAGTTTTTAATACCACAAATGGAAATAATATCTCCAGAGTTTGCATGGCTTAATTCTGTTCTAAAGTTGGCATGCATTTTCAACAGTTTAGTGATCTTCTGTTCAGAGTTATTTCTAATGTTGTAGACCACCTCTCCTTGTTTAACACTTCCAGAATATATTCTTACAAAACACAGGAAACCGGAGTATATATCTGACATTATTTTAAATATTAACATTGATGTTGGTTCGGAGTTGCTTGGAAATCTTAGAATCAGTTTGTTTGTTAATAGTGAATCTCTCACCGGTTGTCTATCATCAGGAGATGGTAAGTAATTAACAATTGCATCTAATACAGGTTGGATTGCTTTGTTTTTGAATGCACTACCACACATAATTGGGAATGCTTTACCTGAAATTGTAGCTAATCTTATTAATGAGATTATACTATGGCTATCAAGTTTATTACATCGTAGACATGTTGTTATTTTGTTGTGATCGAACTCGAGAATTGAATCAACGAGTAACCTCCGTTGTTCGTTGGCAACATTTTTGTATTCGTTTGGGATGTTCATAATACTATATGTTAGATCTTTACCATTTTGGTTTCAGTATACTGCTTTCATGTTAACTACATCTATTATCCCATGGAATTCTGATTGTGTACCAATTGGTATTTGTAGTAATAATGGTTTTATAGATAATTTATTAATCAGACTATTGGAACTAATGAAATAATCTGATCCTGTTTTATCCATCTTGTTACAAAATATTATTCTCGGTATTGAATGTTTATTTGCTTGTCTTCAAATCGTTTCTGTTTGAGATTCAACACCAGCACTGGCATCTAATATTATAACAGCTCCATCCAAGATACGTAAGCTCTTTTCTACTTCAGCAGTAAAATCAATATGACCGGGAGTATCTATGACATTAAATCGAACATCAGTAAACAAATCAGTCTTCCAACTTGTAGAAGTAGCAGCCGATGTTATCGTTATTCCACGTTCTTGTTCCTGAACCATCCAATCCATAGTGGTATTTCCGTCATGAACCTCTCCAATGTTGTGTTGTTTACCTGTTATAAATAGTAACCTTTCGGTGAAGGTTGTTTTACCAGCATCTATATGAGCCATTATACCAATGTTTCTTATTTTTCTGAGGTTTGAGTTTACCATCCCATGTGAGCAAACGCTTGGTTGTTTTTAGCTAAGTTGTGCATGGTTTCTCTTCGTTTAAATGAAGAACTCTTTCTTAGAACACTATCTATTATTTCTCAAGCCAACCTCAACCATGCTGTAACCTCTCTACGTTGTTTTGCAGCATCAACCATCCATCTTAAACCTAATCCCAATCTTCTATCAACAGGTATATCAATTGGTATCTGATATGAAACACCACCGATTCTCATGTTTCTAACTTCTATATATGGTGTAACATTATCAACTGCTTCGTATAATACCTTCAATGGATTAATGTGTAATCTGTCATTTATATAATCCAATGATTTCTTCAAAATCAACATGGCCATACGTTTCTTACCATCTCTCATTATGTAATTTATTAGTTTTGATAACATCAAACATTTATCAGAATAAGAAAACACAGTGTTATTAACTTTACGGTTCCTTGACATTGTTATTTCCTATTCATTGGTAGTACTTTTATCTGAATATTAGAGTTCATGAGTGTTTTTGGTACGTTTATGTTTATAATACTTTAACTTAATGGTTTAATTTCTGTTAAATCTTCTTAATATACTCATATCTAACAATTATCATGGAATATCTATTACCGATTATATACTTCAATCTTAATATGTAGATAAACAAAATCCCATCGTTGTTACTACACATTTCTACTTAATTTCTGTTATTAATAACATAATTTGTTCAAACGTTCAAACGTTTTATTTAAACCAAAGAGATATACTTATTAGTTAGAAGTTATATTTCATCTGGTAAGAGATATATCCTGTTCACTAACAATTTTATACCTAGATCTTTCCATCAACGGGATCACTTTTGTTTAACATCCCATCTTCAATCAATTTTTGTTCGTTTATGAAACCTGTACCAATCGATGGTACTTTTCCTAACATAATTTTATCTTTTATTCTAGTTATTTCGTAATTGTTATTAGATATTATAGCTTTAATTATTGATTTTATTGCTCCTTGAAAGGAGATAGCGGATAGTATAGATCTTTGATTTACACATGTTTCTGTTATACCAACGATTTGTCTATCACCTAATACTGTTTTTCTTTTTAATGTTTTGATATAATAATTAATTCTGGAAACATCCTGTCAATTATAACAACATCCGACCTTCAATGGTGAATTACCAGCATCAGATATGCTTACTGTGTTAGTCATTTGTCTTAAAACCATCTCAATGTGTTTACTATTAACATTAACTCCTTGGTTTCCGTATATTTCTTGGACAATACCAACGAAATAGTTAAAGAGATCATTGAACCCGTATATTTCAGCATAATTCGATAGATCATGGTCTCCATGTAAGATGATTTGTCCTTGTTTTACCATGTTGTTCTCTTTAATAAACAGTTTAACATCTAAACCAGAATAAACAACAGGCCGTTTGTTAATGTTTATCGGATCAATGATGGATAATCTGTTTCCATTACCATCGGTTCCATGTTTTAATATCCCATCTATCGGACTAATAACTGAACTATTATCTTCATCGTTGTTGTTATCAAATAACTTCGATAATCTTTCGAAACCTTCAGTCAATGTTATGTCAATTTCATCTTCATCTTCGGTTGTAACCTCTAAGATCTTATCAAATAAACTTATCTTTTCATTAGGATTTATTTTAAACGTGTTCTTACTATTAACAGTGACATAATACAACTGTTTCTTTTTTCCAACATCTAAACCAATCAATGACATCTTATCTTTGACAACATTCGGTTTAACATTGGTCTTATCTCTTTCAGTTATATCGTAGGTTTCTTTCTTAATGTTTAAGTAATATATTAAGTTCTTAGAGAACGAACGACCACTGGCTAAACTTAATAAACTTGTTGATCTGACACAATTGAAACATAATATCTCTTCGGATTCAACGTGTTTATTGTTCGAAACCAACAAGTGAGTACCTCTTGGCAGTTTATAACTCCAGATTTCAATATCATCTTTAATAATTAATAACGAACCGTTAGAATTAACAACGGTTATATCGTTTGATTCTGAAACAACACATGAAACATCCTTGATCTTAATAATTCCTGAAACTGGTGATATTAAACAGTTCTTTATCATTTTTCTATTGGTTTTACCTTCGATATTTGTTAATCCATGAAATGTTCTTAATGTAAGTTGTGTTCCAGGTTCGCCAATTGATTGGGCTGCTAAAACACCAACAGAATCACCATGTTGTACCATGTTTCCACTACCCAATTCTATTCCATAACAGAGTTTACAGATACCAAATCTTGCTTGACATGTCAACGGAGATCTGATTCATAAACCATCATTACAATTTGTTAATATCTTATAAATGTTATCTTCAGTAATTAGTTCATTTCTCTGTACAATTATTTTTTTGTTTGTTAATATCGGTTTAGCTATAAATCTTCCGATCAATCTGTTCTTAATAAAATCAAGATCCATGATTGGTTTAACATTTAGACCTGTTTCGGTGCTGCAATCATCTTCACTTATTACTCACTCTCTCGTTGATTCAACAAGTTTTCTTGTGAGATAACCGGAGCTTGCCGTTTTCAACGTTGTCTCGATCAATCCTCTTCTCGATGAAAATGTACAACAAAAGAATTGAATTAAGCTTAATCCTTCATTATAAGAATTCAGAATTGGTAATCTACATGGTTTTCCATCAAACCCAACGATATATCCTCTAGAACCAATTAATTGTTGAATCTGAGACAACGTGCCTCTGGCACCAGAGTTAATTATCATTTGAATCGGTGTTTGTTTTAAACTATATCCTGTTATTTCTAAATTAATATTACTATTAACAGCATCCAAGACCTTCGGTCATAGTGATAATGACATTGAAACCTCCTGTTTGTTGCCGATCTTTGATCAGGATTTTGTTATTCTTGATCGTATACCTCTAAGAAGTAGTTTCTTATAACTTGGACTAACGAGATCGGAGTTCGATAATGACAGACCAGATTTTGTTGCATATTTGAATCCCAATCTCATCAGTCCTTCACAAAACGTTGTCATTTGTTTTGATCCACATTTATCATTGACCAATTTAATTATGTCGAAGGTTAGTTGCTTACTGAATTCGGGATAGTTCCACTCGTATAAAAAATTACATTCTGATGGAACTAATTCAGATATCAACAAACGACCTGGTGTTGATAGTATTTCAGTTATCTTCCCGTTTACAACAGTTCTGAATTTTATTTTGGTATGTAAGTTTATTTTGTTTAAGAACAGAATTTTATGTACTTCAGTGTATGAAGATAAGCATATATCCTTGTGTTCTGGTGATGTTAACGACATGTAGTACAGACCAAGGATCATGTCTTGGGATGGCAGGATGCATGGATCACCATGGGCCGGATGCATTACGTTATTATCGGCCATTAACAACGTTGTAGCTTCAATTCTGGCATTAAAACTGAGTGGAACATGGACCGCCATTTGATCACCATCGAAGTCAGCATTGAAACCAGAACATACTAATGGGTGTAATCTTATAACTTTTTCATTGGTAAGTTTAACTCAAAACGACCTCATGCTTAACTTATGCAACGTTGGTGCTCGGTTTAATAACACCGGACAGTAACTTACTACTTCTTCTAAGATCTTATAAGTTAAATAAATATCAGTTTCTAGTACATGTTTGATGGTTTTTTTGTTGTTAAGATTTGATTTCAACATTAGTTTAGAATAAATGAATGGTTTGAATAATTCAACAGCCATTGATCTCGGTATCGAACACTCATTTATAGATAAATTCGGTCCTGGTACTATCACACTCCTACCTGAATAATCTACCCTCTTACCTAATATGTTATGTCTAAACCTACCTTGTTTTCCTTTTAATATTTCAGCCAATGACTTCAATGCTTTTGTGTTGTACTTGTTGGGATTATCAACATCCGAAGAGTTATCAATTAAATCATCAACTACCTTCTGTAACGATATCAGACCTTCAATGTAACTATCAAATTCATCGGCACTGTTTGACCTTATCTCGTTTGTTTTAATTAGGTGGTTGTTGTTTGCGGTGATAATATGTTTATAGAGTACATTTAAATCAGAATTTGCTAATGTATCATCATCTAAAACTATCATTGGTCTTAATTCAGCAGGTAGAACAGGTAAGATCCTTATTACCAATCATTCTAATCTAATATTATTCGAAATAAAACATTCAACTATCTCCAGTCTATTCTTTATCTTATCCAATAGTTCTTCGGATTTTGTACGTTGCGTTTCCTTTATCAACGATGTCTTTATCTTATTTAATTGAACTCTTGATAACAGTTCCATGATGGCCTGTCCTCCTGATGCTACTGAACATCGATCGTTTCTTGTTCATATGTTTCTGTATGTCTCGGTTGATATGACTTGTCCGTTTCTATAATCATTTAGATCGGACCATATTATAACATGTAGTTTACATTCGATTATATCTTGAACCATTTCAACGTCCATGTTAAGTAATTCGGCTAAAATGGTGGGTGTTGGTTTATAAAACAGAGTATGCATTACTGGTGTTGATAAATTAATATGTCCGAACCTCGATCTTGTTTGTAATCTGTCAGTATCAAGGTATATGCCACAAGTTTGGCAGATCATTTTGTTGTTTAAATTGGGTGTTGGACATAAACATTCATTTCTCCTTCTAAAACCGAATATCTTTGGACAAAACAAACCACCAACGATTGGTTTTCCATTATCATCATAGGTATCTGCATTACATATTTCCCCATATGACCATGACAATATTGTTTCTGGTGATGTTATTTTAAATCTAAGATTAGATATGTTTTTATTAAATACTGACAACATGTTTATTTATTTCGTTGCTTCGATTTCAATACACATTGAGAATAATTCCTTTATCAAAACAGCCATACCTTCAGTTTGGTAGAGATTATATGTTGGTCTTTCTTCCAGAAAGTTCTCTTGGATTTCATGTCTTGCCATCATGTCATCACATTTAGCTGATAATAATTCATTTAAGAAATAAGCAACACCATAGCTCTGCAACGCCCATACTTCCATTTCACCCAACCTTTGTCCACCTAAATTATTCCTTCCCTTAAGAGGTTGCTGAGTTACAAACGAATATGGTCCTGTTGATCTGGCATGGATTTTGTTATCAACTAAATGGTTTAATTTAAATATATATATAATCCCTACATTTGTTGTACTAATGAAAGGTAATCCTGTTTTTCCATCGTATAATTGAATCTTTCTGTTGGAATTAATTGACAACCTGTTGTTAAAATCTTTCAAACATGACTCAAACGGAAATCCGAACAACGGACAGGATATCTTTACTCCTTGTGATAATTCAGACAACAAAATCAGGATCATATTTTTTGTTAACTTATTTATATTTGGATATAATTCGGTAAGTTTAGGTATAACTCTTTCCAATATCCGATCATCATTTGTTTTATAATACATGTTTAATACATGTTTAAATTCTAAACCAAACTTGTAGCTAATTAAACCAAAGGTTGTTTCTAATAATTGACCAATGTTCATCCTAGATGGTACTCCTAATGGATTAAGTATAATATCGATCGGTGTTCCATCAGCCATGAATGGCATATCCTCTTTCGGAACTATCTCCGATATCACTCCCTTGTTACCATGTCTTCCACATATCTTATCACCAACTTTAATTGATCTATGTACAAGTAGTTTTACTCTGATAGTTTCTAATATCTTACTTCCATCACTTTGATTTTCATTTGTCAATCTGTTGTTAAACTTAGACAACATGTTAACTTCCAATTTGTTCAAATAACTTAAGTATTTCTTGTGTAATAGATTTAGACCGTCTTGGATTATCTTATTGCCAGATGTAAGTGGACTTGTTGTAAATAATTTCTTTATATTACTGATCTGTAATAACAGACAACATCTTCTGACATATTTCTTAGTAACAACGTTGTAACAACGTATATAATCTTCTAGATCCTTATCTTGATAATTTTTATTTCCATCTGATGATCTTTCCACTTCTAAAACCGTTGCATGATCTATTCCTTTTGGTACTCTAAGTGAAGTATTATGTACTAATTCTGTAGATAATTCATCGTTTCCATCTTTTCCTACGTTGAATGTATAATCTCCATCTTCCATGTTGGTAATTACCCCATTATCATCGTTGATATCTTCATCTGAACTTAACTCATCTCCACAGATCTCTTTGATTTCTTCTTTCTTTTGTTTAGCATCAGATCTTGGAGCCAACTTACCCACTAACACATCATCCTCATGGACGTTGCTTCCCACTTTAACTATTCCATCGGAATCCAGACATCTCCGATATTTTATTGGTATATCAGTAATATTTGGACTCAATCATTCGTTACCAGATGGTGTTTGTTTGACCTTTGTTTTAAGATTTATTATATGAAGTGATTTAAATATACCTTTATTTATAACATTATTAGAGATTATAACCGAATCTTCGAAGTTGTATCCTTCTCAACACATGAATGCCACTAACAGGTTGGCACCTAAACTCATTTCTCCATCACAACTTGATTGACATTCGGCAATAACATCTCCCTGTTTCAATCTTTGGCCAGGATAAACAACCGTTCGTATTCTTTGACACATGTCTTGATTTGATCTTCTTGATTGTGGTAAGATATAAACTCTTTGTTTCTGATCTCTTGGTTCGTAAACAACGATTCTCTTAGAATCAACATTAACAACCCTTCCATCGTTACGTGCCACAACGTTGTGACCAGTATCTCTCATTACGGCATATTCTTCTCCAGTACCAACTAAGGGTGGCCTTGAATTCAATGGAGGTATGGCTTGTTTTAACATGTTTGCTGCCATTAATGCCCTTGTTGGATCGTTGTGTCCAAGAAATGGTATCAAACGAACAGCATGTGAAAACATTTGAGCATCTGATACCAAGCTTAGATCTATTACACTTCTATCTGTTATTTTAATTTCGTTTCAATTCAAACACATGGTTCATTTCTCTTGAATTCTATTATACGTTAAACCAACGTTCAGTCTTTTACTTTCAAAGTGATTTAAATATATAATATTTCTATTGATTAATCCATTATAAGTTTTATAATATCCTGTCGATATGTATCCGTTAACATCAACGTTGGCATATGCTGATAATGTTGTTACCAAACCAATGTTCTGACCTTCTGGAGATTCAATTGGACATATCTTAGCCAAATGTCACCGTTTTGTATCTCTTATGGTAACCTCTACATTTTGTGATGTCAATCCACCTTCACCCAAACATGTTAACTTACCTTTATGAGATAATTCAGATAAACTGTTTACTTGATCGAGGTATTGACATAGGTTTGAAGAACCAAAAAATTTATCAACATCACTTTGTATTTTTTTAACAGAATCAAAAAGTTTACCAATCATCATGTCATCATCGGTTTGAACGTTTGGATCATTAATACTTAATATTGGTTCTAATGTTTTCTTAATAACATCTATTATCACATCACCACTTCCTCTTATCACACGAACATCACAATCAACATGTTTGAAACCATTCCGATTGAACAACATTTCATTCATAATTAGTATTAAATCTTTTTTTGTTAACTGTTCTAAACCAAAATTCAGATGGTTTCTTGTTAAATCGTTTAAAAAGATCCTACCTGTTAATGTTAATTCAACATTTTTGATGTCTTCATGAGTTATTTCAGTTTCACCTTCCAATATTGCTTCATCGAGTTCATTAATAACATTCAGAACATTTAAAGATTTAGTTATTGTAATGTAACTTGAATAATTCAGTGCGGTATTCTTATCTAACATTATGTCTATGTTAACAATAGGAGTCTTTGATGCCTTAGTATAAACTCCAATAATAACCACATTACCCGTTTCTATACATCCTGTTATAGTTTTTTTACATCTAAGTGATCTTCTCGAACCATATTTAAATTCATTTTGTTTTGTAATATCTCAAGTTAACCGATGTCATGTACCTTTATAGAAACCTACATCATGTATTTCAGAAGTACCTTTAAATATATGTGAATGTTTGGTCTTTAGTGCTAACAGACTTGTAAATAGATCGGACTCATGGTTGTTATGTATTATTTTCGGTCCATTGACCTTTAGATAACCAATATCTCTATCTTTTATGCTTATGGTTTTGTTTTCTCGATCAAATAACACTGCCGATTGTTTTATCAGTTGTGTTATTAATGTTTTTCTTGTTCCGTTTATAGTCAGAATTCCATCTTTTGATGGTCTCGGTAAATCCATTAATAGTACATCTAAACCATATTGATCGATAACAAACAAAATATCTTTATCAAGACAATACCGGATAACGTTTAATTCAAGTCCAAACGAAGTTAACTTCTCATCTTTAACAAAATTACTTGGTTTTATTAGTTCTAAACTATAATGTTTGAGATTTAATGGAAACAACGTTTGTAAGATAAGTTCTAACTTTGATATCTTTATACCCTCGTTGTTATAACAACCTCATAATATGTTTTTATAGAGTCTGTTTAGTAAATCATTGTGATTTAATGGTATTTTGTTAACCAAGTTGGTGTTTAAATTAAATCTGGTGTTCAAATGTTGTTAGTGTTATCTATTATAACATTTAGTAGTTCAGATCTTTGATCCTTGATAGGATCAGTTTTGTTTTTTTAATTTATTTCTCTTTTGTTGTATTTGGTTATCACTTCTATTGAGGTTCATTTGATTCATTCTTCCGTTATACGTTTAATAGTTTTTTTAACTGTTAACAACGTTTTGATGTATTTCTTTAAGTTTTGGTTGCCACAATGCTGTTGTTATTATGTTGTTAAGAGTGATAAACATGATGACTTCGATCAATTTGTATCTGATAACCAACATCCACATGTTTATTTCCGATGTTTATATTAATTTTATCAGTTTAACTTATGTTTAAATCAATTATAGTGGATCAATAACCCGATCTCGTTGGAAACAACAAAGTACCGATAGTAAATAGATCTTGTTGGTAGAGAGATAACATGAAGAAATATGAATTAGACTTATAAGCTTAATAGTAGATCATGAGGTTTATGACCGTTTAGTTGGTGTAGGTTTAAATACTCTTTAAGTCTATGGATAATATGGACATCTTTGTTGGCAACGAAGACACATGAATTATTGGGGTGGACGTTGGTAATTGAAACAAAATGCAGATGTTTAATCAGATTGTTATTAGTTAATATATGTTAATTCTGATAGTGGAATTAAATCTGTTAGAAATAGGAAACAAAGTAGTTGTGGGTATAATTGATCATCATTTTGATGTGGATTAAAACAACCAGATGAGGTGTGTATGGTTTTTTTGTTTAATTGAAGGGAATTAT
>NZ_CM008770.1:0-29002 GCF_002774925.1 Candidatus Hodgkinia cicadicola | reverse complement strand
AACATTATTAATAAATATAACTTTAATCATAAACAAATTAATCTAAGATGATATTACATCCGATCGATCCAACGAAATGATGAAGAAGTGATTATAATAACTCACAATATAAAAGTATAAACATGGTGTTTCAACGTTGTTATCACGTTGGGTATAATTAATTAAATAACAAAGAACTTATAACGTTGGTATGTTGTTATCAGGTATAACAATTTATATCGATATTATCAAATAGATGTTAAACAAATATGTCTACAATAATATATACAGAGATATTGAACCGAATTAATACCAGATGATAAATGGAGATGTAAATCAGTCAATTATTACCTTGTTTTTATGTGTTTATGGTTGATGATAATGATGAAAGGATTAAATAATTCAATTACACTTCAAAATCCGAGGTATACATCTTTGAGATATATTTATAACGATTATATATATTAAATTATCACTGGATTCGGATTAAAACAACAAAAACCAACCGATTAAATAAATGTGACACTATTAATTAACCACAACAATATACATTAAACTTTAATTTATAATTTTGTTGTCAATAATTAATCAGATCCAATATACCAACCATTTGTGTTGTTTAGTTAAACATTGAATCGGATATTGATTTATCAAATAACTTACAATCCGAATCAACATCATTCTTGTTTCGGTTGTTGCTGTTAATAACGTTTAGGTAACCGTAAACAGGGACGATATGGTGGGTGTTGTAAACGAACAAAGAAGTTATAAATCAGATAATTGAAACATCCAATGGATCAGAGAAATATCAAACACTACCATGTTTCAAAGTAATCTTAAATACAAATGTTTAGAGAATAAAACCACTTCATGTAAACTGTAACAATTACCAATGAATACAGATGATGGAAAACTACTTGAAGGTTGTTAAAATTGAAACATCGGACGTTGGTAACAACATCCACTTACATCAGAACATTAATAAACCACATCTTATTACGATATGTTACCATGAATAGAATTACATGAAATACCAACATTGGGTATCATTAACATTGGAAGATATAGATTTGTAATAAGAATATTAATCGACTTGTTGGTGTCTACAATGATATCTGGATTAATAAATTGTGGTAACAGTTGTGTCTAAATGTAGAAGAAGGGAACAGACACATGAAATAATCTCAATGATAAGTTGTAAAGTTTAAATCTCATCGGTTATAAATTTATATTTAATGTTAACAACACGATTCGGATCAAAAAATCTATTGGTGATATCGACGTAAACGTGATGGAATTTTATCAAAACAACCACATCATTTTAATTAATAAACAAATTATCTTAATAAAATAAAACGAACATGATGATTTTGTTGTGTTGTACAATTTTAACTTAAAGTAATTTATAACTATATATATATAAATATTGGATTAAAACTAATCTGAATTTAGTATACTTAACGACAGGTTTGTTGAACCATTAACTGAAACATGGGATAAACATTGTAATTACTAAGAAGTTTCATTGAGGACCGAACCTTTTAGGTCAGAGAAAGGAACATCTTCGTACCCGTTGTTTACGGTCGGAACTACCTGTTGTCGTTGAACAACGTGGTTATAATCTTTTAAAAGAACCAACACATATCCTACCTTCATCGGTTTTTAATCCATTACTTCAATTTCTAACATCATTGGTAACAAACAGTACCATTCTTTTAATTAAAAACATTTAGCCACCTAACATCATGTCAACTCGTTTGGTTTAATTAACCTAAACAAAAACGATTATATCGGAGATTATATCGGATGTTAACTTCAATTAGTACAACAGGTATAGGTTTCAATAATAGTATTAATATCAGTTAAAACCACTTGTTTCTTTGTAACAAATCCATTACCACCATGTTTGTTTTAATCGAATAAACAACTACCTGTTGTTACCATTTTGTTTAATGTGGTTCGTTAATACGAAAACAAACACGAACATGTTGTTATTATCCCGATTAATGAGTAAACTACTTACAACGTTTACATTAAATTCCGATCAAGCAAACAGATGTAATAAGTAGAGATAACCAGGAAAGAGGTAATAAGTTCATGATGGTAGATGTTCGATCTTGGATCGAATGATAAGATTTTATCGATGAAATGTAAACCATTGATGTCATGTTGTTTTCGATAACATTGAACAGATATGGGTTTTATTTGAGGATTTTGTTAGATAAACCAATGTTGACTTGGTATTGACCAGTCCAAACGTTTAAAAGATAGAAGTTACATCTTTGTTAGCCATTAGAAATAATCCATGAGTATACAGATAAATATAAATACCGATGTAGTTGGAAGAGAAGTATGGTAAGAGTAATTGGATCACACCAATGTTGTAATTGGTTTTTAAGAATAACAACAGGTAGTAATCAAGAAATGGATAAATATGATAAATATGTAATTGGTAAATTAAATGAACGGAACAAATACTTGTTACATTGGAGGCAACAAACGATGACTTAGACATGAGAAGATCAAGAGAAGTATCTAATCATGATGAGAAGAAAAAGGAAACGGTTATTAGTAAGAGTTAAACGAACTGAGATGATAAAATATATGTTGAAGTTAAGATAAACAAATGAGGTTATGGATTTGTATGATATAGATTGATATGAAATGTTGAGATTGTTGTGGTGTTTACTAAATTAAGATTGATATTAACGTAAAGATGATGGTGAATCAGAAGATGTAAACGTTTTATTGTTAAGAAGGTATTGATCTGGTTATATTGGTTATAATATCTCTGTTTTATATGTTGTTTTGTTTGTTTTTGATAAAATTAGTTAAATGTTGATAAAAACTCCGATGTTTGTTTATAACCCGATCAGTTATATGTTGTATGTTGGTAATAATTGGGATCGGTCTAAACTATTGAAGATGTTTTATGTTCAACGGATTAATCATTCTCACGATCTGTTTTCTTAAGTCATTAATAACATGTTTCTGGTAATCGATAGGATTTATATTCGTCACTGAACGTTGTTACTTTCCATGAAACCCAACAGCCTATCACTAATCAGGTATTAATCACTGTTTTGTTTACTCATACATGATAGTGTTAGGATGATTCTTATGGACACTAAGAGAATTATCAGATCGAACAGAACTGTGTTATCCATTGATTTAAAACCTGTTATCAGTATGAACGTTGGAACAGATTATCTAAATCATTTATGAAACATTGGTATCTTCGGATCAGTTACAACCTTGTGATCAGGTTGTTAGTTATACATCGAAATAATGGTGTTTGGTACCAACATCGTTGTTAAGATTTTGTTATAACCTCAATGACCATCCTAACATCGGTACTCTAATGTCATCTGGAACCACTCATATATTTCTTCGTTTTATTAAATAAACAGTTGAAGGTATAACCAAAATCAAATAGGTTACATATGACCATTTGGCTTGATGTAAACATGGAACATTGATGTTAATGCCATTAACCAAGTACATGTTGTTACTATTTCATCGGTCCATTTCAACATGCCAATAACAACACGGAGATTACCCGTTGCCAACACAACGTTGATGTTTAAATGTTATCGGTCATTATTGCCAATGTGATTGTAAACCCATATCATTTGATCGATAATAGAAGTGGTTGTTGTAATTAAATTTATTTATATCATCGGATGTTTCAATCAAAGTAGTATTAATCCACTAGATCATTACCGATCATTAACATTGACTTTGTTTGATGATCAGTTTGGTTAACCATTTAGAAACATTTAGTATCCGAACAAATGGCTCCGAACCAACATCCCATCGTTTGATTACAACAAAATGTACTTACTATCGGGAACATATTTATGTCATTAACATCAATAATTATTAATAAACTTAGATTAATCGAAGATGTTTACACATCGGTTCCTTTATTGACTCCGTGTTCACTGCCATCTTCTTCATACTCCTCATAGTCTTCGTCGTCATCATCGACTTCCTCATCAGAGTTCTCATAATATTCTCGTTCATCTTCTTGTTCACAAACAGCATCGAAAGATTCTAATGAAACAAACATGTGAAAGACCAACCATCTATAATCTGCCAACAACCACAACATGCTCGATATTGGACTTAACATAAATTGATATTTTGTTATTAACTTATCTTGTTACCTTGTTCGGATCCTACATAATATCTTTCTTTGTAATATTCAAACACAGATCCGAATTCAACATCTTATTACAACAACCAGACCATGAATTTGTTAACCATACTTATAAATATACCATTATAGACCGATCGTTATTACTCAACCATTTATGTGGTTAACACATCGGTGATACATGATAACTTCTTATGACAAACAGGCATGTTTGTTTTGATGTTGCCGTTGAACCTTGATCTTAATCTCCATTGTTATCCGGATGTAGATCTCAATTGATTACCATAAAATGGTCACCTCATGTTGTTAATCTTCGGTATTAACATCGAAATACGTATGATAACAGGTAGGTATAGGATAATATTTAGTAACATAAATTATATCTTAGATTGGAACATGGTTGAAACCAACATATGAGTTAACAACAGATAAATAAGATTTCATGCAAACAGCTATGCTCCCTTGATGTTACTGATGGTACTGATTTGGTAATTACATGTTAAATCGATCAACATTTTATCAACAATTTAATCGATTACATCACATGTTTAACATACATTCCATGACGTCAACATGTTCATGGTCTTCGATTTATCAAAGATATCTTTTATATAAAATTTATAATACTACACTTAAAAATAAACATAGAAACAATTGGAACGTTTCATTCGGATACCAACCAACCACCATCAAAACTTAGACATTATCCTATCTCACAACGTTGTTGTCAATCGAACCATGTGTTCACTCGATATCATGTTGTTAATAAAACCATTAAACATACTATAAACAATTCATGTTATGATGTGTTGGTAGATGTTCTTGGTATCTAACTACCAGGTTGTTGTAATAATTTCATCTTCTTATGCTTACTTGTTGTTAAACCCGTACCAATCAATGGTAACTTACCTAATATCATCCTATCCTTTATATCGGTTACAATGTAGTCAATACCAGATAATATGGCTTTAATAATAATCTTTATGGTACCTTGAAATGAAATTGCTGACAGTATTGAATTTCCATCTATGCAACCCTGGGTAACACCAATTATTTTTCTTCTTCCAACTGCCAACCTACCACATAGTATACTTACATATTTGTTGATCCTGGCAAAATCCTGTCAATCGTGATCACTGCCAATACCCAAGGTTGAATCACCTGGATCGGATATGTTTATAATGTTCATCATTTGTCTCAAAACCATCTCAATGTGTTTACTGTTTACGTTTACTCCTTGGACGTTGTAAATCTCTTGAATAATTTCAATAAAATAATTATATAAACCGTTATAACCATATGCATCAGCATAATTCGATAGATCAGTCTCTCCGGACATTACAACCGTACCTCGTTTCATCATCTTGTTGTTATTGGTAAACGGTCCAACGTTTACACCAGAAAATATCAATGGCCATTCATCCAACCTCATCGGATCAATAATAAATATACCATTACCATTGCCATCTGTACCATATCTTGGAATACTATCGGTATTACATATAACAGAATTGTTGTCTTCGGCTATACTGTTATCTAATAACTTCGATAATCTTTCGAAACCTTCGGTCAATGTTATCCTGTTGATAGGTTTATAACCAGATACAACCTCAAAAAGTACACCGAACGCATTAACATTTAATCCTGGTTTAACTATGAAATTGATTTTATCCCAAACAGATGAACAACACAATTTTATCCGTTTGCCAACGTTCAGGCAAATAAGTGGAATTTTGTTAGCTAATAGTTTTGTTTTAATATTTCTTCCAATTAAATTTCGGTTGTTATTAGATCTATTTAAGTTTAAGCCATATTTCAAACATTCAAATGTTATGATGCCATTTGTTAAAACCAAGATGGTGTTTGATTCGACACAATTAAAACATAAAACTTCACCAACGTTAACACAATCGTTATTATGAACTAATAAACGAGAACCTCGGGATAGTTTATAACTTCGGATTTTGTTAGTGTTTTGTATGATCGATAAAATACATTTAGAAGTAGTTACAATTATATCGAGATCGGTTGAACAAACACATGAAAGGTATTCGATTTTAATAATACCTGAGAACGGTGATGTTAAACACTTTTCAAGATCTTGTGTTTGTTTCTTGTGATCGGCTTCGGTTAATCCATGAAAGGTTCTTAACGTTAACTGAGTTCCAGGTTCACCGATTGATTGAGCTGCCAAAACACCAACAGAATCACCACGTTGAACTATATCTCCACTACTTAATTCTATCCCATAACAAAGTTTACAAACACCGGATGTTGCTTGGCATGTCAACGGAGATCTGATTCATAATTGATTACCACAACAAGTTAATATCTTACTTACATTCGTAACAGAAATTAATTCATTCTTTCTTGCTATTACCATCCTATTCGAAAGTATATCTCTTAGTAAAAACCTACCAATCAATCTGTTTTTAATAAAATCCAGATCAATAACAGGATTAACACATAAACCATCCTTGGTATGGCAATCCATCTCATCTATCACTCATTCCCTCGTTGTTTCAACAAGTTTTCTCGTAAGATAACCAGAACTTGCCGTCTTCAATGCGGTATCCATTAATCCTCTTCTAGATGAATATGTACAACAGAAAAGTTGAATTAAACTTAAACCTTCATTATATGAGTTCAAAATTGGTAACTTACTTTGTTGTTCATTGAAATCAACGACATATCCCTTCGAACCAAGTAATTGTTGTACTTGAGACACCGTTCCTCGTGCACCTGAATTAACAATCATCTGTATTGCCGTTTGATTTAAACTGTTACTATATGTTTCTAAATTTATATTGTTATATACATCGGTCAACATCTTATGTCATATCTTTGAAAACGTTGGAAGTTTTATTTTATCGAGTTTATCAGATCAGGATTTGTTTATAACCGATCGTACATGATTTAGAAGTTCCTTTTTATAACTTGAAGTATCGAATTCAGACCTTGACAATGACAGACCGGATCGTGTTACATATTTAAATCCTATTTTCATCAAACGTTCACAAAATACTACCATTTGTTGTCGTCCACATTTTTCGTTAACCATTATAATGACATCATGAATAAATTGTTTGGTTAATTCCGGATCATCTCACTCATAAATAAAATTACAACTACTTGGTACTAGTTCCGATATCAACAAACGACCTGGTGTTGTAAAGATGGTAACTCGTATGTTGTTCTTAATCGTAGTGAATTTTACTTTAGTATGTAAACTAATTTTTCCATGCACAAGTGCTTTGGTTACTTCAACATACGATGAAAGATGTATATCGCTGTGTTCCGATGATGTTAAGGACATGTAATACAGACCAAGGATCATGTCTTGGGATGGCAGGATGCATGGATCACCATGGGCCGGATGGAACACATTGTTTCCAGCCATTAACAACGTTGTGGCTTCAATTCTGGCTTTTAGACTGAGTGGAACATGTACTGCCATTTGATCACCATCGAAGTCAGCATTGAAACCAGAACATACCAATGGATGTAATCTTATAACCTTTTCATTGGTTAACTTCACTCAAAAAGCTCTCATGCTTAACTTATGCAACGTTGGAGCTCGATTTAACAACACTGGACAATATTTAATTATCTCTTCTAGAATTTTGTACACCATCTGTCGATCACAATCCAATAAATATCTTGTGTTCCCTTGTCCTCTAATTCCATGTTCCAACATTAGTTTAGAATGAATGAATGGTTTGAACAATTCAGCTGCCATTGATCTCGGTATTGCACATTCGTTTATTGATAAATCCGGTCCTGGTACTATCACACTCCTACCTGAATAATCTACCCTCTTACCTAGAACGTTGTGTCTGAACCGACCGCTCTTACCTTTCAACATTTCAACCAATGACTTCAATGCTCCATTGTTGTAACCCACTGGTTCATCTAAACTTCGAGAATTATCTATCAAACTATCAACACTTTGTTGTAACCGTTCTATACTCATAACATACTCATTGAAACCAACCATCCCATGTTTTATTCTTTCAATGTTACCAATAACAACGTTGTTAGCATCGATAACACCTTTGTATAGCTCGTTTAAATCGGAACTTGCTTTTGTATTATCATCTAAAACCACAGATGGTCTTAATTCAGCAGGTAAAACAGGTAAGACGTTTATCACCATTAGATTCAATGACATTTTGTTGTTAATAACTCAATCCACTATCTCAATCTTGTCGTTTACATCGTTCAATATTTCTATCGATTTAACATTACGTTTACTGTCGATTAAGGATCGTTTGAGTTCTTTTAACTGAATCATCGATAACAACAACGTTATGGCATTACCACTGGATTCGACCTCATAACTTTCGGTCTTCATTCATAACTTGCTATAGATTTCTCTCGATATAATTTGACCACGTTTAAATTCTCCTGTATCACATCGTCTGATGACATGAAGTTTACATCTAACTAAATCCCGAACTCTTTCAACGTCCACATTTAACAACGAACTCAGGATGTTTGGCATCGTCTTATAAAACAATGTATGAACCATGGGTGTTGCTAAACTAATATGTCCGAACCTTGATCGTGTTTTTGTTGTATTTCCACCTAAATATACATGGCATACCATACAATCAAATGATTGAGTTAATGTCGGTGTCTTACATAAACATTCGGTTTTATTCCTTGATCCGAATATCTTTGGACAAAACAGACCATCCATAATCGGTTTGCCATCATCATCAAAACTATTACCATTACGTACTTCCCCATATGACCAAGACAGTATGGTCTCAGATGATGCTATTTCGAATTTAATGCTTAATATATCCTTACCAAACATTTGATAACATTATTCTATTTTTAACTTAATATCGATACACATAGCGAATAATTCCTTAATTAAAACAAACACACCTTCATTTCGATATGCTTTATACTTTAGGTTACCATGTTGGATGTTAGTTTTGAGTTCGGATCTTGCTAACATGTCATCACATTTAACAGTTATTAATTCTCTTAGAAAATATGAAGCACCGTAGCTCTGCAACGCCCATACCTCCATCTCACCTAACCTCTGTCCTCCTTTATGAGACTTTCCCTTAAGAGGTTGTTGTGTCACAATCGAATAAGGACCTGTTGATCTGGCATGGATTTTGTCATCAACCAAGTGATTTAACTTAAAAATATATATAATACCAACAGTAGTTTTGTTTTTGAATGGCAAACCTGAAACACCATCGTACAGCTGAAGCTTACCACTGAGATCAATCGTTAATCGTTTGTTAAAATCTTTCAAACATGGTTCGAATGAGAAGTTAAACAACGGACAAGATATCTTTACTCCTTGTGATAATTCAGACAACAAAACCAAGATCATATCTTTTGTTAAGTTATTTATATTCGGATATAATTCAGTAAGCTTTGGTATAACCTGTTCCAATATCCGATCATCATTCGTTTTATAATACATGTTTAATATGTTCTTGAATTCTAATCCTAATTTATAACTGATCAAGCCAAAGTTGGCTTCCAATATCTGACCGATGTTCATCCTAGATGGTACTCCTAAGGGATTTAATATAATATCGATCGGTGTTCCATCGGCCATGAATGGCATATCCTCCTTCGGAACTATCCTCGATATCACACCTTTGTTGCCATGCCGTCCACATATCTTATCACCAACCTTAATTGATTTTATCATAAACAATTTAATCTTAATGACTTCTAGTACTCTCGACTCATCATTCGGATCATTACTGCTCAAACGTTTGGTTAACTTATCGAGTAATATATCTCCGATTTTATGTATATAATTTAAATAATGTTTGAATAGAAATGATAATGCATTACGAATGTAGTTATCCTCTGATGTAAATGGTAACTTTATTGATAAATAATCAGCCATATTCCGTTGTAACAACGAAGAACATCGTTTTATGTATTTGTTGGTCACCATGTTGTAATGACATAAACATTCCTCGTATGCCCCATCATAACCATCATTTCCTTCATTTAACTTTATCCTCTTTACCTCTATAACTGTTGCATGTTCTATCCCATTCGGTACTCTAAGAGAAACATTACTCGATAGATCAATAGAACATCCTTCCTCCTCATCATCACATGCACTATCCACACTCCAACCACCACCATCATCTCCTATATCACTAATCAACCCACCAACATCAAGTTTATTACCTCCATCTTCAATAACCTGTTCACTTCCATCATCTAATTCATCAGATTCATCCATTCCAACATCCGTACCAATTTTAATTACCTTGTTATAACAACGTTGTGGTTTCTTAACAACCTCATGTACATCAAGAAGTACATCTCTATTCCCTCCTTCATCATCCCTAAGAACTAACTTGCCCACTAACACATCTCCTTCCTGGACGTTGCTACCCACTTTAACTATCCCGTTGGGATCTAGATGTTTTCGGTACTTCATTGGTATCTCAATTATATCGGCACTTAATCATTCATCACCATGTTTAGTCTTCATGACCTTTGATTCAAGATCTATTATATGTATTGATTTAAAGATACCTTTGTTGATAACATTTTCCGATAATATTACCGAATCCTCGAAGTTATAACCATGTCAACACATGAATGCCACTAACAGGTTGGAACCTAAACTCATTTCTCCATTACAACTTGATTGACATTCGGCAATAACATCTCCCGATCTTACCATCTGTCCAGGGTTGACAACGGTTCGTATCCTTTGGCATGTTTCTTGGTTTGTTTTTTCAATTGTCGGTAAAGTGTAAACCCTATGTTTTGGTTTATTTGATTCATAAATGATAATTTTGTTTGAAACAACGGCCGTTACCATACCATCATTGATTGCTGTGACATTATCACCGGTATTCCTCATAACGTTGTTTTCTTCACCAGTTCCAATTAAAGGAACCTGTGGTTTCAATAACGGTATGGCTTGTTTCTGCATGTTTGCAGCCATTAATGCCCTCGTTGGATCGTTGTGTCCGAGAAACGGGATCAAACAAACAGCAGATGAAAACACTTGAGCTTCGGTCATTAAAGTCAGATCCACAGATCTCTTATCAACAACTATTGTTGTATCTTGGTATAAACATAAGCTCCACTTGTTTGAATCATTCCGATGTGACATCGAAACTTTCAGATTCTTACATTCGTAGTAATTCAGGTACACAACGTTGTTACTGATTAATCCGTTGTATGTTTTAAAATATCCAGTAATTATATGACCATTAACATCAACGTTGGCATATGTTGTCAATGATAAAATTAAGCCAATGTTCTGACCTTCTGGTGATTCAATCGGACATATCTTGGCCAAGTGTCACCTTTTGGTATCTCTCGCATAATTATCAGCATTTTGTTGTGTTAATCCACCTTCACCCATACATATTAACTTGTTTTTATGAGATAATTCAGATAAACTGTTAACTTGATCTAGATACTGACAACGGCTTGATGAGTTAAAACATTTATCAACATGTTTTTGTATTCGATCACTGGATTCTAAAAGAGTTTTAATAACAACATTGTTGTCATCGATTGTGGACCTTTCTTCGGGATACTCCAATGATTGTTCAACAACCTGTGAGTTCAACACACTTGCTAAGTAATTATAAATGATATCTGTTAAATAATCACCACTACCTTTTATAATTTTAATATCACAATTAATCGAGTTAAAACTTGTGCTTCCGATAGTATGTTTAGTTCAAAGTGAAACCAAATCTTTCTTCGTTAATAAATCTAAACCAAAGTCTTGGTTATTACATGTTATATCATTTAAAGTACATCTTCCGATTAAGGTTAAATCTACATCTCTGATGGTTTTAGAATCAATATCACTTTCATAACATAAATTTGAACTTATCAAACGTCCGATGTGTTTAAATAACTTTAAAACAAATGGTTTCGATGTTTCTGTAATCCTTAAGACATCGATGTGTCTTGTTACAAGATTTATATCCAAATCTAATTTATCACCCATGTTGACAATTACATTTCCAAGTTGGTTAACAACAAAACATGAACAAACAACACTGTTTTTATAACAACATCCCACTATGTTTTTGACATGTCTGGATGATCTCTTTCGACCATACTTTGAAGTACTTATATCTAAACTCGATCATTTCCAATCAAACTTCATTCAACGCCCCTTATAATAAACCAGATGTGTTAGATCGGATATATTTTTAAGTATATGTGAATATTTTGATTTTAACAACAACATTGTAGCAAATAAATCCGAATTACAGTTACCATATTTTATTCTTGATCCCTGGATTTTTAAATGTGTTGAACTTCTTGTTACCATATTAATTACCTCGTTGTCCCGATCAAATACAACAGAAATATTTCTTATTAACTGCAACACCAACGTTTTCTTAACTCCATCAACAAGAACCGCATTATCCCTCATAAGTGTTGGTAAGATCACTAGTGACATGTTTAGTTCCGATCTCTGAGGTATAAATGTTATGTTTTTATACGATTGATATCGAATAACATCGAGGATTAAATCAAAACCATTTGATATCTCTGATAAAATATATATTTCAATCCTACCATATTCCAACGTCCAACACCCAATACTGAATGGAAATAAACCTTGGATGTTTAGTCCTAACTTGGATATTTTTATTCCTTCGTTGTTATAACAACCTCATAGTACATTATTGTATAACCTTTTCTGTACTCCTTCTCTTAAATTTGTTACAGGTTTGTTACTAACAATCCCACTTAAACTAATCCTATCTTTCATTATTACCTTCTCATTGTTCTTATCTTTCTTTCTTTTACATACGAAGAGGTTTAATTACATCAACATCTGGTTTGGTTAAATCTTTTAATATTATTCTGAGGTTTATATATAAACATTATGACATTAAATTACAACGAATACAACATCCGTACCTGTTCTTATCAAGATGTTTTAATTAAAATATGTATCTAATGGTTATGTTGTTTATAAATTAATCCGAAATAAATATGACTTAAATCAACAAAACTTACAACGAAGTGATCCTGAACTGCTATGAGTAACACAAAACAACAACTTACTACTTTGTTGTTTCGAACCATGGTATTAATGGTTGGTTGTTTAAGTGGCAACAACAGGTATGTTATTAATTAACTGTCTAATGTGTCATCAGAGGGAGGTCTACATGTTTGGCCGTTGTAATTATCTAATTCTTAGCCATATTATCATGACAATGTTATCGAAATCATCATTCCATCCTTGATCCAATTAAAGACTGGATACAACAAATAGTTCATGTTAATTTAATCTGTTTTTTACTCTTAACACTTATCGAGTTAATTGTTATAAACCTAATCATTGGCTTCGGACACATCAAACGTTGTGACCAACGTAGTAAACAATTAATGATTTAGTAGTATATTCGATTGTTGTTCTCATTGAGAAATGTTATTTCTTTCCATCAAATTATACCATCACATAGAATACTTCATCCAAACCAAAATATAAACATCATTCGGTTAACAACATGGTGGAGTTTAATTGGGTGTTGGTATTTTGTTTCGTTTAAATCGTAAGCTTCAATCAGAAGAACCAATTATTAAAACTCTTAACATCTCGGTTGTTTCGTTTGTTTTCATCTGAATCATCGGGATGTTTTTATATATTAACAGAACAGGATGTTGTTTCGGATTAATCGTCATTGATCCTTGTAATGAAGTCTTAACTATACGATGTAATTCCCGATACTTGCTTGATAGTAAAAGGTATCAAACATCCTAACCACAACACAGATTGTAGACCTCAACAGAATATAGTTAACACCTCTATCTCCGTTTGATCTGTCATTCATGTAATTTATTGGTATTAATTACATCCGATTATTCACTTCTTTAGAAGAAGTTATATTACACTTGGATTTTGATTAATAACAGATCGGTTACTTCCGATGTTTGTTAATACCAACACGGTACACTGTTACATAAAACAAATGTATAGAACATAGAATACAACGGCCATATTATACCATAATGCTAAATATAATAACTTAAGTAAATAATACAACTTACTCCAATTTATTAATCTCTACCCGATATATAACAATTCTGTTCTTACTTGTACAATCACCGATTGTGGCATGGATGTTTTCAATGATAATTTACTATCCGATTAAATCAAACAAAATCATAACAACCCGTACTTTGAAGTAAATAAATATGTGCATGTTGGCATGTTTGTTTTCTGATTTAGTTAAAGATTTGAACGGAAGTTATAACCGAACTATAATTACAAATCATTAGAGCTATTAATTGATGTTAGAAGAACAAAATTCATACCATATATTTTGATGTTTTAAATTATAAGTTTAAGTAATCTTGATAGAATTATCTTGAAATGTTTTAATTAGACCAATTAATATTACTAACATATGACAAAATGATTTAATAACTTATCTGATCCAATGATGTGATTCAAACAACAACGCCCAAACAACTTCGATATAACAATTGAAATTTTGTACGTTAATCACATGTTATCAATTAAACCTAATCTGTATTTAATGATTTAATGGCTATAATCGATCGGAACATAATTATGTCCAAACATGTTATAATGTGTGATTACATCTGATCGTTTGATATTTTTGGTTAGTAAACGTTGGGTTATAACATTTAAACAATTATGAAGATTTACATCAATGATGTCAGTGTTAAATGTTTCAAATGTTCGGTTCAAGGTATTGAAGATGTTAATATTAATGTCACTGTTAATAACATCCAACGGATCAATGGGATCGAGGTCTGTTATTTAGAATCATTTGATTGAAAACATCAAGACGTTACTAATATTTACAGTTAAACATCTACATTAGAAATACCAAGGAGTTGGTTTGTTGTAAATTTAATTAAATATATCTAACTTGTATATTTTAATCACATGAATGTTGGTGTCGAACAAGACATAAAGATAAATGATTTATTAGAATATAACATGTGGATTTTGTATGTCTGAATTAGATAAATTATAAAGATGATGATATAGCTGTGAATTTAGGTAACAATTAATCACAACCGTTGGTACATGTTTGTTGTTATGTTTAGTTGATTTAGAATTTAATATTAATAACGACAATATTGGAGAGATAGATGGGTCGTGTTGGTTTTAATTCGAATAAGTTCAGTCTTGACATGGCATTGGAAACAAATTATGAGAGAATGGAACGTTGGAAACAGATCATAACAACTGAATTAATAAAACCAATCAGGCTATCAATAGAGTACGGTGGTAATAACATTTACATGAACAACCGAATATTAATTGGTAGATTCTTAACCTATATTCAATGGTATATTTAATTTGTGTTGTAATTATTTAAGATGTTCTTACCTACAACGTTGTAACCGTTCGTTTGTTGTTATAATAGTGTATTATTAAGTTAATTACCACTAACCGAATCAATTGACCACATGATGGTGTTCGAACGTTGTAACTTGAACAAACGGATACAATCAGTTCGTATGTTAAATGAATTTATATCGGTGTTGCTTGGTTCGGAACATCGAAATGGTAATTGTGTTATTAAAATAAAGAACATTTGGTCTGAACGATTTAGATGTAATATTACCACTATGTTATTATCGATGAAACACTGATTGCCATAAGAACATATGCATAAATGGTTACAAAATGACTACCATATTGGATGTATAAACTTTGTTAACATACAACCTAGTGATTAAACAACAACACCAATGGTAGTAACTGTTTAATCAAATGGGATGGTATAATAGACTAATAATAACAAATAGTATGTTGGTTTTAGTAATGTTTGGTATACCGATGGGATGACAACAGGGTAGAAGTAGATGTTGGATAGTATGCTTACAAATGTTATGGTTACAATCAAAGATTATCAATCAATTGAATAAACAAATGGAACAATGAATAGTTCAAGAAGATTTGAACTGTTAACTTACATCGTTTCTAATGGGAACTTGTTTGTTTTGGTAGTTAGATGTAAACGTCCATGGTATTAACAAATTATGTTAACATTGATTCGGGAACATAACAAATCAATGGACTTAGTGATCTTTCTACTGATTTAACACTTTGTTTTAGCTGTTTACAATATGAAATTATTTGTTGTTTATCTATATATTTTATTCCGAAATAAACAGCATGTGGGTTGGCAACAACCATGGATAATATACTGGTTTGTGGTATAAAAGATCAGACATCAGATATCATTAGACCAATATTTGATTTCAAGGATAATATTCTAAATAAATTATGTTTAATTCCATGGTCTGGGATGATTGGATAACCCGGTGCTGGTCTAATACCTGTTCGTCTTCCTTCAATGTCACTATGTGAACGTTTACATGCATAAGCCCAAACATGATATCTTATTGTATCGTAAGTGGACTTTGAACATGATTCAACTAAGTTATCACAAATTGTTTTGAAAACATAAGCACATTGCAACCGATTTCTATCGTTGAAATATCGATGTATTAAAGTAGACTCAATACCAACAACACAACAATATATTGAAATATTATCATTATTACCATCAACAAAGTCACTTAAACTTAAACATAAGTTAGTGTTTTGTTGTTGTCTTAGCATCGGGAGTTTGGCTATCAGTACGTTATTTGAATTCAGAACACAAATAGATCCATGTCTGTTAACGGCCTTCATCATGCCAATAGTTCTTCTGATACTTACCCATCTCTCTGAGATCATTTTATTAAACATCTTCTTTTGTAGTGTTGTTATTTTTGCCACTACCACACAACTTTCATTAAAACCATGTTTAATACGAAGACCTTTTAAATTTCCAACACAACTAGTCTTTGTACCAATGAAATTAACATTCGGAACTACTCGTTTGTTGAACTTAAACGAACGATTTAATGAAGTTTCAAACGGTATTCTACAACGTTGTAATTTAGATCTGTTATAAATATCTGTTATTAACTCATAATCCGATTTCAATGTTTTAATATAAGTACTTCTTGATCCTTTAAACAATTTAGCCAAAACATCAACGGCTTTACTCGCATCTTTGACATGTATCACAATGCCATTAGGATATTCAGGGTAAAGCTTTATTGCTGTATGCAGTTTACTCGTTGTTGCACCGCCAACAAGTAGTGGGATATCCAATGATTTCCTTTGTAGAAGTCTTGCCACTTTAACCATTTCATCCAATGAAGGAGATATTAAACCCGAGATTCCGATAGCATCTGCTTTATATTTAATGGCGGCTTGAACGATTTCGTTAGCAGAAACCATTATTCCCAAATCTATTATCTGGTAATTATTACACGATAAAACAGTACTAACAATATTCTTACCGATATCATGAACATCACCTTTAACCGTTGCCATCACTATCACATTGTTGTTCTTAGTACTTCCGATCTTTATCAATGGTGTTATTGCGGTTACGGCTTTCTTCATTACTCTTGCCGCTTTTATCATCTGTGGTAAAAACATCTTACCATCTCCAAACAGTTTACCTATAATATCCATACCTTCCATCAATACCTCCTCTATAACTCGTAACGCACCTATGTCTTTAGCTAATTCTACTGAATCTTGTTCAATATATTTATCAATTCCACCAATAACAGCATGTATTACTCTTGATTTAACATCCCATTTCCTTCAATTACTTCCATTCTCCCCATTACTGAGAACATTAAACCTGGTACCGAAAACGTTTAAGATCTCTTCTATCGATACCTGCACGTTGTTTAATATTAGTGACTTACATAAATTTCTAATCTTATCACTAAGCTTACTATAGGATATTTGATTCTGAACGTTTATAATTCCGAGATTTAAACCAACGAGTTTAGCATATCTTAAAAACATGCAGTGTAATGATTCTCTGATTTTGTTGTTACCTCTGAACGAGAACGATAAATTCGATATGCCTAACACTAGATTTATCTTCGGATAAATTATACTTATTAACTTAATACTGTTGATTAATTCTAAAGCATTTCTATCATGATCTGTAATTCCCGTTGCTATTGCAAAGGTGTTTAAATCTATTATTACTTCTTCATCGGTAAAACCAACTTCCCTCGTTAACAATCCATGTACTCTTTTACAAATCTCTAATCGTTGTTCAACGTTTGATGCCTGTCCTCTTTCATCGAACGCAATCGTGATCGGTAAACATCCATGCATCTTGATCAACCTCGCTTTATCTATGAACTGTTTGTCTCCATCCTTAAGTGAGATAGAATTTACGATACCTCTACCTTGTATATGCTTCATGCCGATCAAAAGTGTACCTCACTTGGAAGAATCAATCATAATTGGTAATGCTGATAAATCAGGTTCGGTGTTAATCAAGTTCAAGAATTTTGAGATCTCTACCTCCGAATCCAACAAAGCATCATCCATGTTTATATCTATAATTTTTGCTCCATGTACTACTTGTTGTCTTACGATGTCCAAAGCTCTTTCATAGTTACCTGAAGTTATCATGTGCTTGAATCTACTCGATCCTGATACGTTTGCTCGTTCACCGATTTCATAAAATCCATCTCTGTTGATCTTCATCGGCTCTAATCCACTTAAGAACAAACAATTGGATTTAGTACTAACATCTACAACCTTTGAAGGTTTGTTTGATAATTTAAACTTAATTAATTCCGAAATATGTTTGGGAGTGGTACCACAACAACCGCCTAACACACATGCATGTTTTATTAATTTTTTAATCTGCTTAGCAAAATCATCGGGATTCTGAGTATACTTTCCCTCTTCGTTTGGAAAACCTGCATTCGGATATACTCATATTGATTTACCAACAATACTCGATAGTTCGGAAGCATATTGTTTTAGATGTTCTGGTCCAAGGGCACAATTTAATCCAACACTTAATGGCTTGGCATGACTAACCGAATGCCAGAATGCTTCTAGAGTTTGGCCGGATAAAGTCCTTCCGGATGCATCACTTATTGTCACTGATATTACTAAAGCATGTTCGGTCTTTAGTTTTCTACACACCTCCAAGTAAGCGAACAATGCAGCTTTGGCATTTATTGTATCAAAAACAGTTTCTATCAATAAAATGTTTACATCCATGTTTAACAATGTGTTAATCTGTTGTTTATAACTTGTTACCATTTCATCGAATGAAACATCTCGATATGCAGGTTTCAATGCATTGGAAGGTACCGTTAAGCTTTTATTTGTTGGACCAACCGAACCTGCAACAAATACACGACGTTTGTTGTAAAACGAATACTTTAACCTCGCTCTCTTTGCTATTAACACTGCCCGTTTGTTGAGTTCTATACAAGATCAGTTGTTGTTGTAATCAGATTGAGAAATTCGATTTGAATTGAAGGTATTCGTCTCGATTATGTCTACTCCAACCTCTAAATAACTCTGATGTATCTTCTCGATTACTCTTGGTTGAGTAATGTTCAAAATATCATTGTTACCTCTGTTTTGTTTACCACCATAATGTCTATCCTTTAATTTAAACTTTTGTATCTGAGTACCCATCGCACCATCCAGTATTAACCTCCGTTTCCTTCCTAACTTTAACAATGCCATATAAGCATTAGTTTTGTTTGAACTGGTATTATTCACTTAAGAATTTATCTTCAAATCGTACATGAAGATCGGAACAACAAAACATATGAAACAATAATGATGTTAACATGCCTTCGATAATATCTTTACAACGTTGTGTCTAATTCTACCTGGTTTCGAAACTACAATCCTTTTACTATAACAAGTATCATTTCCTTGCCAATCATATATCTCACATCCCACTCCTTTCAATATCGGAACTAACTGAACAAAGTCATATGGTTTAAGATTACAATCAATAACAGCATCTATACATCCTCTTGCCAACAAAGTGTAAGCATAACAGTCATAATCGTGTATCACATGTTGGACTTTCTTCGATAAGCGATCAAATGTTCGTTTCTCCTTTAAATTCATGTGGCTAGATGAAGAAGTAGCTATGACGTACTGGTTTAACATTTTGTTGTCAACTATCTTCGGTAATAAAACAAAGTCACGGTTTTTGTTCTTGTAAAAGGTTTTACCATTGATAGCGATTAATCTTTCATTTAAAACCGGATGATCAACAGCACCTAACACAAAAGATCCATCTTTTATTAAACCAATCAATGTACCCCATATTGGTGAACCACTAACAAATGACTTTGTACCATCTATTGGATCAACAACTCACATGCTGCTACCTTTTGGACAACATCCGAACTCCTCACTATAAACCTCTATCTTCGGAGTTATCAGATTTATTAATTCAATTATATCACTTTCTATAATTTTATCATATATTGTTACCGGATTGTAACCACCACCTTTTGAAATAAACTCGATTTCATTGCGAAAACCAAGATCACTTGTATGGCATCTAACATTATCCAAAATGGCATTTATTAACTTGAAATAAAAATTATATGTTAACTCCATGGATGTTTGACAACGTTGTAATGGTTTTTACGTTTGGATCGAAGTAGTTGTTAATACATTTTGTACTAGTAACCATATTTTTGTTGTTAAAATTGATTAAATAACCAGTAATCATGTTGTTAGTTATAAGAGATATATTTCGGAATTAATAATACCTATCAAGATTAACGCTCCGCTGCGATTAATTTGAGACGTAGGTAATCGGATAAACGGTTTTAACAAACCATTGACTAAGCTTGATGTTCTGATAATGGTTTGGAACGTTGAAACAACCACAACGTTTATAGAGGAGAAAGTTGTCGATCTCGTTTTATCTGATCGATATGTAACGATGAATTTATAAAACCAACAGATCAATGAATTAATTACAAATCAATCAACAACTTACGATCAATGGCTATATATAAATGTAGGTTTAAATGAAACGTTTGAAGATTGGTGTGTTGTTGTTAATGTTTGGGACCAAACGTTCGATGTCAGATGTGATATAATTAATTCGAATTGTTGGGATTTACCGTCAAGGTTGTAATTTATAAACATCAATTTAGCTTAACATCATGTCATGTTTAACAGATAATCAGATAAAGTTTAGCCATTTATCGTATATCGGAGTAATTGATTGACTCTTAAATTGATTAATCGAAGTAACTTGATGTAATAATTATGACATAACACAGTATGGTAATCGGGATGTTTTAACTATACCAAACAAAATGTTGATGAATAGTTGGACTTATAAATGAATACTCGAATTATATCAACACTAAGGATGTTTGAATTGAAACCTTTTCATGATGATAAGTTCAGTATGTAACCAAATTATTAATATATTTTACAAGTAAGTATAACATTTGGTTCCGTGTTGCTAACAACAAACCATCAATCTGGATGTTGGATATGGACCATTGAAACCATGGCATCGGATACCATAACATCATATTTATCTGTAATTATTAATTTAATAATCAAAACATCCAATGTTGGATTAACTAATGACTAAATGGCAATGAATGAAATCACGTACATGTTGGCTAAAACCATTGTTCCAATGATGCTGATGTTATTCTGTTTGTTTACATTATTAACAACCGTTTGGGTGTTATATATATTTGTGTTAATATCTTATATGTTATATCCGATTGTTTAGATCGGTTTAATTGTTTCTAATTGTAATAAGGTTGGTTTGATAAACTATCCTATAATATTCGTAAGTTTTATAACCATGATTGGGAACAACGTATGTGAGATATTCATTTGATTGTGTTTCATTGGGTGTTGGCTTATATGACGATGAGTTGATGGGAGGTTATTGTCTGAATTATATGTTGTATAATCCGAAGATAGGATCAGATAACTGATCTATATAGTATGTTAATTAAATTGATTTATGGGATGTAGTTGCTTCGTTTTGAACAACACGGATCACTTCATTGTTGTATGTAAATTAATTTGTTTTTATATCTGTTATGATAACTGTAACTAAGAGGTTAATTCAATGATGGAAACAACATGGTGACAGTGATTAGCTATTAATGGGATGGAGGTTGGGAATAAACATTGAGATCTGTCGATATTATGATGGGATTGTTTGAATCAATAAAATATATCTGAACTAATGATGTAATTTGATTGAATCAGATGATAAACATTGGTTTCAGTTCATCATTAGGATATGTTTATTTAGTAATTGATTAGATATGAGATGCTTGGTAGTTTCATTGGACGGGTTGGAAACATATGGCACTTATGTCTCTTTTTTGGATAACACATGAAATATATATGGATAATATAAAATGTTTACTTAGATACTATAGAGTAAATAACAAGTTAAACGATGCTGATCTCAAAGATGAACAAGGATATAACCATATAATATGATGTATAAAACCACCATTCATGTAATTAGAATAATACCTTCAAATGTGTTGTTACAACGTTGTTATGAAGAAATTACTAATGTGTGGTTGTTGTTTTTGTAAACAAGTCGATGGGACCATATGTTTTGGTCCGTTTAATGAGATTTAAGTAGTTGTTAGATGATGGTGTTTGGTATATGACGGGTAATTTAACACGAATAAGAGAATACAGATTGACAGATTTAGAACAATGAATTAATTAACACATAGCAACAACCATGATGAAATGATCGATTAATTTAACCATGTTAATCCTATAAATGACTAACAGAATATCTGACTTCGTTGATCCATGGAAGAGGTTACCGTATATCGACTCACGTTGGTTAACATGTATGTTGAATCATTAATTGATTTGGTATAAATGAAACACCAATAACATTGGTTGATGATGTAGTAATGAGAACAATGAATCAGATTGGGATATATGTTGTAAATAATGAGAAATAGGATATAAAACTGTGATGTCGATATATATTTATAAGTAATTGGACAAGATATTTAATATTAATGTTAATTTATGAATATATTAGGTATAGAATGGAACCTATATGTCCGATGGTTCTTTGGAAGCGGATCCTTCTGTTTGTTTTGGTTTGTTCACTATTGCCACTTCGGTTATAACAACCAATCCGGCAACAGATGCCGCTTCTTTTAATGCCGTTTCAACTACTTTAACCGGATCAATAATACCAAATACTATTAAGTCACCATATTTCATACCTCTAACATCATATCCATAAGCAATTTTGTTTTCAGCTTCAATGTTCTTTAATATTAAATCAGGATCCATGCCACTATTTATAATTATTTGTTTGATAGGAATGGTTAAAGATTCCTTGATAATATTCAGTCCTATCTGTTGGTCTTTGTTCGGAAGTTCAATGTTTAACTTCTTCGATATCCAAAACAAAGCTGTACCACCACCAGCAATAATACCATCATGAATTGCCGATCTGGTAGCATTCAATGCATCCTCAACCCTATCCTTCTTTTCCTTAATTTCAATTTCAGTTGATCCACCTACCTTTATCATGGCTATTCCACCAGTCAATCTTGCCAATCGTTCATGTAATTTCTCCTTCTCATACTCCGACTCAACATTATCTCATTGTTGTTTAATCTGTCTTATTTTGTTCCGTAATTCAACCTTGTCACCTAACCCATCAATGATGGTGGTAGTATCTTTATCCACAACTATTCGTGTTGCTTTACCCAATTGACTGATGGTAACATCTTCCAGTTTTAATCCTAAACCACTACTGATTATCTGAGCACCGGTTAACAACGATATATCTTCTAACATTTGTTGCTTTCGGTCACCAAAACCCGGTGATTTAACTCCAACGATTTTCAGTTTTCCTCGAAACTTGTTCAACAATAGAGTCGCTAACGCTTCACCTTCAATATCTTCGGCAATAATTACAAGACTATTATCGGTTCCTGATATAATTTCTAACACAGGTAGAACTGATTTTATACTCGTTATCTTTTCATCACAAACCAAAACATATGGATGTTGGAAATCACAAGTTGTCTTTGTTTGATCGGGAATAAAATATCTTGAAATATAACCTCTATCAAATCTCATTCCATCAACCAATTCTAATCCAGATTCCAAGGCTTTTGTTTCCTCAACAGTAACTATTCCATCGTTACCTACCCGTTGTAATGCTTCACCGATGTCCAATCCTATCCTCCTATCACCATTTGCTGCAATTGTTCCAACATGGATAATCTCTTCTAACCCAGATACCTTCCTAGAATTTTCTTGTAAGATCCTTACTACTTCCTCTACCGCAAGTGCCATTCCCTTTCTAACATCTATTGGATTTGCACCTGAATTAACAGCTTTCAATCCTTCATTAACCATCATTTGAGTAAGTACTGTGGCCGTTGTTGTTCCATCTCCAACGACATCGTTTGTTTTAACCGCAACCTCCTTCAACATCTTGACTCCGGTATTCATTAATCCTCCATTAAGATTAATTTCTCGAACAACTGTTACTCCATCCTTTGTTACTCTCGGTGATCCATCTGTTTTGTCGATGACAACGTTCCGTCCATTCGGACCTAAGGTTACTTTAACAACGTTCGATACCATGTTTATACCCTCCAATATTCCATCCCTTGCTTCTTTTCCGAAAACAATACAGTTATCCATTAATCCCATTCGGTACAAGATGTTCGAAACAACACAACAACATCTGATGTGTTAACTATGTCTACTTCTAGTGAATTGAGGTTGTAACATAGGTTTTCTGTTCTAATATATAATACCTTATCTCCGGTCTTAAGTTCGGAATTTGAACTGATAACAACACCCACACAAAGTTTTGAATCATTAGAGTTTGGAATTATGACACCTTTTGAAGTTAATTTTGTTTTTACAATCGGAGTTATAATTGTTTTGTTAAATGAAACTATTAACATCGGTGTTCGGTTCATGACTTGGGATGTAATTAGTTAACCGATTGGTAGATGAAAACCATAAATGTTAGCTAATGATGACTGGATGTTGTTATTCTTCATCATAAATTTAATCGGTATACCACTCCCTTTATTTTTTAATATAATAATAACACCAATATAACAACATATCAATACAACGATAATTACCATATTATGTATAATATCAACAAACTATTTAACCTATACATTATAATTTTTTAATGTGTTTAACATCAACCTCCAACATAATAAATCCGTCTCATTTTTATCACCATCGAGTAAACACATACCTTAAATAACAATTACTTGTTTATAAAATTCAAAGAAAACGTAATAAACTTATATCTCAGAGATAAAATATAAGACGGATATCGATGACATACTTACATCCCTGTTAACTTGTTGGCAACAACCGTGACCGAATTTTTACATCGAAATCATGGGATCCATTGATAAACTTCCGAAACATTAGAATCCGTACCATTTATTAACATCATTCAAAATTATGGAACAAATATGATCTGATAAAATGGTTCCTTTAATAACCTGATTAAAATCTCCGAACGTTATAAACATAAACACAACAACCTGATAAATTTATCTCCACAAACGTTGTTTTAAGCAATACAACCAAACCACATAGACATGTAACAATTACTGTTTATAACCAATGACTTACATCCGAATAACATTAAATCGAACATCAATAATGTCAACACTGAACCATCAAGATCCCACTCCCAACATCAACACACACATAAATTAAACATAAATACATACAGAATACCATCTGATAAATATAAAACTATCAACGGAAAAACCAAACTAATAAAAGAATCTCTTTGTTGTTGTTTCTCATAACCATAAAGAAAATAAACATCAATATCTCGATGATTCCAAAACACTAATCGCTTCATTAATTACTAATCTTAAAACCAACATCCAAATCGTTACTACGTTGTAACCTGTGAATATTAACCACAATAACAACATAAATACCGATTAAAACATATTTACTACCAACGTTTGACCTGTTTAAACCCACCATATAAATCCTATCAAACATATACTAAAACATAAACCATTACTTAGTACTAATAAATCAAAATATATTACCGATGTAATCCACAAACGATAATCAACCGAACGTTGTACTAATAATTATAAACGAATCATCATTAACATATATATAAAATACTATACGTTGTGATTAATATTTTCATGATAACATCCGAAGATGTTTAAACATGTTAAATTAAACTGATAAATTTATTCATTAACAGATATAGAATTATTACCAAAATCCAACATCCATGTCCACGTTGTTGGAATAAGTCCATTAAATGTCATTTAATTCATTAACGGTTAATCCATGGTTGTATCAAGTCAAACATCCGACCAAACATTTGCTTAATCCAACCATTTATCGGCACCAACTAATACCAACTAATAAATCAATGATCAGAATTTTGGTTGTTGTAAAATGAATCGAACAGATCAATATGTTACACGAATAATATTAACTACCAACTCATTTGTACCATATTAAACAAGAACCAGATAGAAGCCACTGATTATTTCTTGTAACATCTAAACATAGTTCATGAATTATCGGACAATATCGATAGCATACACGTTGTTAAACAACATTGAACCATGTTTGTTAACCCGTTCCAACGTACCAAGTCTTCAGGAATCGAATTATTACCAATTATATGTGATTAGATTAACAAAAACTACAACTTAAACAACATCATGTCGATAGCATCCAGATTCCAGATCTCGAAGATTGAACTCCAACGCTGATAGGATATCAAACGTTGTAACGATTAAATGTGAGTAAAATCGGTAATATAATTGAAAGAAAACAACGTTGTAAGATAAGTTAAACTCAATTGATAAGGATTGGAATAATAACTGATGATATCATAGATACTTGTAACAACGTTTTAACAAATCCCCAATCAATTAACCAACAAATCTGTATGCTTAACGGAACGATTAACACATCATTTATACACCACAAACATCCGATGAACAGTGATCACAAACAAACTCGATGGAGTTTTTAAATCCAACACCAAGAACATAACAAAACCAGATGTAAAAACCACTAATGTTAAACGGAATAAATAAAACATAGAATTGATAGATGGAACCGAACATGAATTGTTTTAAGCTAATAACTAGAGATAAAACAGGTAGTACTCCATGTTGTAAAACAAAACGAAACAACTTTATACCAGGAACAATAAAAACATCCAACAACCATGTAATACCTATACTTATTGGAAATGGAATCATGAAGAAACTTACATACAAACAGAGGTTGGTCGTTGTGGTCAATAAAATAATTATGAATGTAATACTAAAATATTATCAGATTTGTAATAAGACTAGGCAGATACAACATGTTGAATATTATCAAACGTTTTATAAATTATCCAAGACATTAATACCTATTATCTTTGTTGCTGAAGATAAAATAAACAAATCCAGTACTAAACTTTTAAAGATTACATCTAAACTTATTGCAGTAAGTAATACAGACTTAATACCAAATTACATTAAAATTATGTCTTCTGACTTCTTTACCGGAAACAAAATAATGTTTAACAACCTTAACTATAGACATTTAACGACCACATCAAATATAACAATGATATCAACCATTAAATAATAATACTAAACATCCTCCTCATTTATCACAACACAGATGATAATAATGGCATTATAACTTGCCATGAATTAACTAACCGATCTCTGTTTCTTTCAAAGAATCAACAACATCGGTTTAATAACATTAAATCATTTAATTTCGGAACACATATACTCACTGAATTGAATATAAATTACCAACTACTAAGATATCCTTAATACCAGTACAAATATATAATATAAACAACGTCTACTAAATCCTGTACTATTCAACATACTTAATTATGAATCATCTCGTTGAAACATCTCCGAACTTAATAATCGACTACATGTTGTAATTGTAATAAGTTTTAATCAACCTTTTGTCATACAAACGTACAAAACATGTTGTTAACATGTAGGTTGTTACCTCAAACATTATACCAACCCAAACAATTAATTGTTGACATTATCTAATAAGTTCTAGTAATGAAGTAATTAATGTCACTATGTTGTGGATTTAACAACCGTTTGCATATAAATGAATATGAATATAAATCAAATTATTCCATACATTAAAATCATAACCATAACAGATAACATCAATTTCCAATAACTTGTTGTTTCTTATCACTTATATAATACGAATAACATATATTACGTTTAATCTAAAACGTCACTACCAATCTTCCGAACCAACAAGTACACAAGTTCGTATTGTTAAATTAACATCTAATTCGGAGGATGTTGTTAATGTTTTTTTTAATCTATTAATCTTATAACCATTTAATTAAATAGTTCATTTTAAACATCTCTACCTTCCCGTTCGATTACTATCCAATTAGTTCATAACAGACATGCCACATTTAATAACCATAACAAAATCTAGATCTTTATCTCACTTACAACATTTTGTTTAAATCGTTGAATAACAATACAAAAACCATATTAATAACAGGATATTAGAATATTAACCATCAGATATAGTTTTGTTTAATTTCAATAACCAACCATTATAAAATTATACCGCTAATAATGGTGGATTAAATCGGAAAGAATAAATCTATGTGTATTACCCATGATGTCTATCAAACCTGTTACCAACGTTCGATCGAATTAACATGGTTATCCGATATATTTATCAAAACAACCATCAATATATAACCAAAGATTTAATAAAATGTTACCGATAACATCTAATTTCTTATGAACATATTAACTGGTTAGGATGTTGTTAATGGAACTTATGTTAAAACCAACGTCCATGATGTTAGTGAGATGACGATGAAGCGAATGGAACAGGTATAACACAGATTAATTAGAAACAAAACTGTTAACATATTTGTTGTATGTCAAATGGATGTTAATTATTTAATCAAAAATACCAACATGGATGTTGTT
>NZ_CM008795.1:0-29085 GCF_002774925.1 Candidatus Hodgkinia cicadicola | reverse complement strand
AACAACAAAAAAAAATGTAAGTACAATTATGATCGGAGTTTAGGTTTAAATCATAATTTTATTCCAATGATCAACTTATTCCGATCTATGTTTAAATCTTATTGTGTTTGGTAAATGTTTGGTAAACAGACCACCATCATACTTTCAAAGATATCGGTATTGTATCGGGATGTTAATTGAAAAATATGGTTATAAAAAGTAATTTGTTCAGTTATTCTCATGTAATAATTCTAATGGATGGAACGTTTGGCATCTGTGTTGTGTTGGTTTATCGGGTAGATCTGGATCATACCGAACGAATAGTACATGATATAATTTATTCAATCCGGTATTAGAATTTAATGTATACGTTTGGTTAATTTGTTAGTATGGAATTCATGTATAAGTGTACATATCGGTGTCATCAAGTTTGATTCATTTCATCATCATGTAGCCGAAGTTATATTTAAAACATTTGGTACATGTTCGTTTCGATCAATAAATGTGTATTTAAAACATCAACTCAACCAAAGGTTATCCAATAATAAGTTGAAATGTGATCATAATAGATTACGGATCAGGTAATTTGAGATCTGTTGTTAATATTTTTGAAATGGCGGTTGGAATGAGATATGTAAATTGTAATGTGTTTGTCATGAACAAACCTGACAATATAAGTAACAACAACAAAATTATTATACTAGGTGTTGGAAATTATTTCGATTGTTTAAACAATTATCAAGTATTCCAAATATGATTGATGGTTCTTAATTGTTTTTGTAAAGATAAAACTTACTCATTTCCTCGGATTATGTGTTGTCATGTTGTTATTGTTCGGTTTTTAGTTTTTGAAGACCATTGAACATGTGGTTTTAATTGAGTACCAAGTTCAGCAACAAAGTAATACCTCCACCTCGAAATATAAGAGTACCGCATATTGGTTTGGGATTTAATCAAAACGATTAACAATCACTTTTTTGTTTCCAACATCCACATCAAATAATTTCAGTCATAGCACTTACTTCGTTTGTTCTGTATGTTTACAAAAAAAATCCATGAGGTTTTTAATAAATTTATACTGACTGTTTATTAATCTTAACCGTTGTTAATACCATGGCAATTAATGGTCCAACGTTGTAATGGCTTATTATAAATGGTTCAAAATGTTCAGAATAATTACATGGTTTGGTATGTTATTGGTATCAAATCTGTAGTTGTTATATTTAAACGTTTAGTACAACAAAAATGAGATATATATTTTATATATAGGTATATAATTAATATGTTTGGTAAATTGTTTGATAGTTTTATTGTATGTTATGGTAGTGATAATTTGATATATTTCAAGATGTTTAGTGAGATTTGTTTGTGTTGTTAACGGTCTTAAATGTTGATGTTGGTTTTGATTCGTTTGGTTGTTTACGAACAAAATTCATGAGTAATCACTTCAAATGTATATTATACTTAAACTTATTAAAAGTATAAATGAATTACATGTTATAATTGAATATATTTTTAAATATTCGTTAGATAATAACCAACGATTAATACCTGATTAATCAATATAATTTACACTAAAACAACAACAAGGTAACAAGGTACAAGTTTGAACTTTATTGTGTTGTATCTGTTTCATGGGTTAAAAGAACCAGGGTCATAGGGTTTTTGTATCAAAATGTTAGGTTAATAGTTATACTTGTAGTTATAGAAGAATTATTTCTAGTATGATGTTTAAATATTATACATGTTTGGTATGGTTTTATAGTTATATTTATAATAATATATTTATTAATAGTTTTAATCAAATTGAATCTATTTCACATGTAATTCTATTATTATTATTTAATAATTTACCATGATAAATATGGTTGTTAAGATAACTGATCCAACATTGTAGTTACAGAGATATAAATCAGTGATCTGTCATTCATGTTCAACTTGGTTATTAATATCGGTTACTTAACACAACACCCATGCAAACACTCGATGTTAGTAGCATATATATATATATATACACATGTTTATTAATGTATTTGGATGTATCAACCCAAGATATACTTGGCATGTTTAATTAGATTTATCAGTTTGTAGTAACTGTTTATAATTAAATTAATTTCAGTTATGGGTTTTATTTATCAACATTCTAATCATTAATCTGACTTATTAGAGGTTTATCATTAATCTGTTTATTCTTACTACGAATATCGGCTCGTAACAACGTTGTAATGTTATGATGATTACCATCATGATCAATTTATTGATTAATTTATATATATAATTTATGGTTTAAGAAAAACCCATGAAGTGATTGGTTCTTCGTTGATTGGGGTTTTTTTCGTTGCGGTTTAATAGTTTTATGTTTAGATGACGGGTTGTAGTAATAAGACTGTATTATTAGCACCATGATGTAGTAGTTTCTGGGTTGTGTTCATGGGTATTTGTGTTTGTTAATGACTAATCAAAATGTTTGATCGTTTTACATAGAATTTAATCGATGAAGGTTGACATGTGGGTATATTGTATAACCTTGGTTAATAAAATAGTTAGTTGATTATAAATACCTTCAATGATTAGTTAACCACGTTATAAACCAATTACAACGTTCCAACGTTTGAGATCTTTATCGTTTAATTTCGGTTCTATATTTCCATAGGTTTAATCTGATTCTGTTGAACAAAATGTTAACAACATGTGGATTATGGTTAAGAGAACCGATTAAAACATCTACTTACATCCAAACATGTTAATAATTAACATCTATGTTGTTTAATTGAGATGGTGATTAGTTTGATACTTGTATATGTTAACGTTTCTATTGATGGATGATAACAACATAACAACAGGTATTTGGTTCTTAATTAATCATTTGATTTTAACTTATATTACTTATTAATTCAATTTATTTGATACATGTAGGTTAAATTATATCGTGATGTTGGATTTTTATCACTATCGATACAAGTATACGTATTTTTATTAAATTAATACAACCGATAGGTGGTTGTACCATTCATTCGTTGTAATTAACAATTGATGGTCTTAGACCATCCTTACATCCGTTGTATCTGTTCCATTGGTTTAACTTGTTTGAAATTTAAATAGGTAGGTTAAACAACAAAAAAAATAACAATGTATTATTAGATATATAATATTTATGTGGGCGTTTGGAGTGATTCAGTGTTTTATTCTATCATTGGTAATGGTTGTTGTTTTATTTCTATTAGTTAGTATTCGATTCAGTATCGATGATGTCATGCGTTTGGTTTGTTTTATTAACATTTAATTGATGGGTTTAAGTGTAGTTGGTTAACATATATAGAATAATTATAACCTCTTGTTTAGTCGGATTTTGGTTTATTTTGTTGTCGTAATGTAGGATTCAGATCAAATACATTCTTTGTATTATATCCTGTTTAATATAGGTATGTTTAATTAATGGCATGGAGTAAATTTGTGTTTAAATTATTGTTAGTTTTTGATATTAATGATGGGATTTTATGATGTTTATGTTCGATAAGTTATATTATGGTTGATGGTAATTTTAAGTTCCGAAAACAGGTATTTATTAAATCATTATATTTTTAAACATAGGTTGGTATAGTAGTTGTTTTTATGACTTGATTAAACATCATGATAAAGTATACAATCCGATGTATACCTGTTTGATTTATAATCTGTAACTTGATTATTTATGATATATTTTAACAACACTGTCGTTTGGCAACCGAACGTTGGTAACAACGTAGAGGTGGGATATATATATATACACATATACACCTACACACACGCATATATATATTTGTTCGGTGTTATAAGTTTTCGTTTAATCTATCTACAACAACATCCATGTCATGAGATAATGGCTTCATCATGATGTTTATTATTATTTATGTATAGGATTATTCTTTGTTGATGGGTTTTATTGCTTAAAGTGATTAATGACTAAACGTTGTGAGGTGTTAATGTTTATGTCTTCGTTTGGTTAAATTAATTTCATTTATTAATTTGGTAGTTAGGAGTGGTAGTTATCGTGATGAATGTGAGTGTTTGGACGTTGGTTCCGGCCATTATTAGTATGAGTTATACCATTGAAGTTACAAACGTTTATACCAAATCATTCGATGGTAGTCGTTATTAATTCGATATCCATGTTGAAATATGGAACAACGGATACAACGTTGTCATGATTTATTTTTGGGTATAGTAAGATAGGTTAAATGTAATTTACTTGTTGGTTTTTATCGATGTTAACATTTGTTATCTGTTTGATACAACATGTTCGGATTACAGTTATGTTTAGATGTTGGTTTGGTCGTTGTTTAGTAAAGATGTTGTGGTTCGATGGTAATTTATCAATGGCATGTTTTGTCATGTGTTTGGTATGTTATCTGATAATAGTGGTGCATGAATGTGTTTGGTTAGTTCAAGGAGAGATGTTATAACAGAGATCGAAATGTCTATTATTAATCGATGGTATTGGGTTTGGGTACGAAGTGGGAGGGAAGAAGTGAGGGTTGTTGTTATTTCGGGTTGGGATGTTGTATTTGATAACAAAAAAAAGATGTTATTGATTTATTGATGTTGTACATGGATTATGTTAGGTACTTGTCATTATGATTGATGTGTGTTGTGGGTTTATAATAAAGTTGTGATAGGTTCGATGAAATGAGATAGATGTGTTATGTTTAACGGAAATATTTGTGTTTAGTTCGTTTGGGTGTTGGTGTTGTAGTTGCATTTATGTTGGTTTTTGATGATAAGATATTATGATATTAAACAATCCGTATAAGCATGATGGTGATTATGTTGTTTGATGTTATGGCATCGAAGATGCCTTCGATAGAAGATCAGCGAGATAGATGGTGTTATTTGACCGTAATGTAATAGACTTACTGGTTGTAGCCGCAACACGTTAATGACATGTTTGATTCAATTTGTTTTTACGTTTAAATTGGAAATGTGGTGATTAAGTACAACCGAATAAGGGTTTCGACCCCTTATGTATCAATTATAGACTTTGATAGTGTTTGACGGTTAGTGAAGTTATCTTATAGAATACTTACAACGTTTGAAACGTTCGATGTTGTGGTTTTTTATTATATTTATTATTGTTTGAGTTTTATGATTCGGTCGTTGTTCATTTCTTGAAGATTTTTATCTACATTTTTGTTATTCAGTTATCAGTTTTGTTAAAGGTTGGAATCTGAAAACGTTTGTTTGATACTCTTGACTTTTCTTGAGTTTAAGAGGGAATGGAGGTCGAATGACCTTCTAAGCTTGGTTTTAAGCTTTCAAATAAGTCATCTAAGACATCGTGTTAATTCGATTATGACTTAGATTTAAAAGAGTTTGATCCTGGCTCAGAACGAATGCTGGCGGCAGGCCTAACACATGCAAGTCGAGCGGACAACCTCAACAGGTTGTTAGCGGCGAACGGGTGAGTAACACGTGAGAATCTACCTTGTTCAACGGGATAGCTTAAGGAGACTTGAGGTAATACCGTATAATTCCAAGATTTTGGTAAAGATTTTGATCGGAACAAGATGAGCTTGCGGTAGATTAGCTAGTTGGTGGGGTAAAAGCCTACCAAGGCCAAGATCTATAGCTGGTCTGGGAGGATGGACAGCCACATTGGGACTGAGACAAGGCCCAAACTTCTACGGAAGGCAGCAGTGAGGAATATTGGACAATGGGCGGAAGCCTGATCCAGCCATGCCGCATGAGTAATGAAGATCCTATAAAAAGGGTACAGAATATGTACCTTGGGATTGTAAAACTCTGTTTGTTTAGTGATAATAGTGATAGTAACTGAACAAAAGCTCCGGCCAACTTCGTGCCAGCAGCCGCGGTAATACGAGGGGAGCGAGTGTTGTTCGGTATTATTGGGCGTAAAGGGTATGTAGGCGGTTTTGTAAGTCAACAATCAAATCTTGGAACTTAATTCCATAACGGATGTTGATACTGCATAACTATGAACTTAATAGGGATGAACACAATTCCAAGTGTAGAGGTGAAATTCGTTGATATTTGGAGGAGTACCAGAGGCGAAGGCGGTTCATTGGGTTAAGTTGACGCTGAGGTACGAAAGCGTGGGGAGCAAACAGGATTAGATACCCTGGTAGTCCACGCCCTAAACGATGAGTGCTAACATGTCGGATGTAAAAAAACATCCAGAAGGTACATCTTCGGATATGCCGGATGTTGCATATTTATGTTTGATTGTATAGCTAACGCGTTAAGCACTCCGCCTGGGGACTACGACCGCAAGGTTAAAACTCAAAGGAATTGACAGAGATCCGCACAAGCGGTGGAGCATGTGGTTTAATTCGAATCTACACGAAGAACCTTACCAGCTCTTGACATTTTAGGCTAAACATGTTGGAAACAACATGCCACTTACAAAACGTAAGAATGCCTTGAACAGGTGCTGCATGGCTGTCGTCAGCTCGTGCCGTGAGGTGTATGGTTAAGTCCTATAACGAGCGGAACCCTTACTCATAGTTGTCGAAACATATAGGCTCTCTATGAGAACTGCCAACAAAAAAGTTGGAGGAAGGAGAGGACAACGACAAGTCATCATGGCCCTTATGGGCTGGGCCACACACGTGCTACAATGGCAACTACAAAGAGTCGCAATATCGTGAGGTGGAGCTAATCTCAAAAAGTTGTCTTAGTTCGGATTGTACTCTGCAACCCGAGTACATGAAGTAGGAATCGCTAGTAATCGTGGATCAGCATGCCACGGTGAATACGTTCTCGGATCTTGTACACACCGCCCGTCACACCATGGGAATCGATTTTATCCGAAGGTTCTAGATTTAGAATTCAATGTAGGGTTGATGATCGAGGTGAAGTCGTAACAAGGTAGCCGTAGGGGAACCTGTGGCTGAAACTAATGAAATCGTGGTTTTTAGTTAAGACTACGTCACTTCTTTGAATAGAAGAAGTAAGAGTTGTTTGAAGAAGTACTAAATTCAGTACTTAATGGTTAAATTTTGAGTGGATTTTGTTGTATCGTTGATGTTGGTTTAGCAAACGTGGATACCTGTTTTAGGAACGTTTATTACAGAATAAATGTTGATGGAGTTCATCCATCTATCCACCATATTTATTTAATCCCATATACGTTTATTACAAATACCATGATCGATATCAAGTACAAACATTCAAGTTATGATAGGTCTATATAAATTAATTCACTATTAGTTCGTTAAAGAACAACGAAGTGAGATGTTATGTTCATGTGTTTGGGTTTTGTTCTTAATTCCAGTTATGGCTGATCGGTTTGTACAACATTTTGTTGCTTTATAGGTTAATAGGTTTAGCCAATGCGGGAACAGGTTGATGGTAGGTTTCGGGTATCCGAAACGTATTCGATCGTTGGTTTTTTATTCAGTTTTATTAGGTTTTGTTTATACGTTTTATTACATCATAAGTCGGTCAGTTTTGGTTTGGTGGTTAGTTTATATATATCTTTAATTGGAATTACAGTGTTTGAATGCATCCGGTGGATGCCTTGGTATGCATAGTAGATGACGGTACATGGAACAAAATGAAGTGTAATTACCTCTGATTGAGGACCTTGGTCGTTGATCCAAGGTGTCACAGACACAGGGAACTGAAACATCTTAGTACCTGTAGGAAAATATATCCAGGATATTCTGTTAGTAGCGGCGAGTGAAACCAGACTTTGGCTTATTATCTCGATGTTAACAACGATTGTTTGGAAAAACAGGCAAACAAGGTGATAGCCCTTGATTTGTTGGTATCGAAATTATGAATAAAGTAGAACGAGGTCCGATGAACTTCGTCCGAAGATAGGAGGACCACCCCCTAAGCCAAAACATATATGCACAACCGATAGTGAACTAGTACCGTGAGGGAAAGGTGAAACAGATGTCCGAACAGGACAGTGAAACAGATCCTGAAACCGGATGCCAACAAGCAGTCGGAGGGTCCAAAGACCTGACGACGTACCTTTTGTATAATGGGTCAACGAGTTGCTGTTTACAAGCGAAGCTTATGATTGGATAAAGCGAAGCGAAAGCAAGTCCACAAAGGACAACAACAAGTTTGTAACTTCAAACCCGAAACCGAGTGATCTAACCATGGACAGATTGAAGGTTGAGTTTATCGACTGGAGGATCGAACCCGTACGTGTTGCAAAACGTTGGGATGATCTGTGGTTAGGGGTGAAAGGCCAATCAAACTCGGAGATAGCTGGTTCTCTGCGAAACCTATATAGGTAGGTCGTTGGTTGTATCACAACAGGGGTAGAGCTCTGGATGGGTGATTAGAATGGATAATTTTGTTGAATTCAACCAAACTTCGAATACTGTTGTCGGATTTAACCGATAATCACACTGCGAGCGATAACGTCCGTAGTGGAGAGGGAAACAACCCAGACTTTCGATCAAGGTCCTTAAATCTGAACTAAGTGAGAAAGGCGGTGAATGTTCGAAGACGATCAGGATGTAGGCTCAGAAGCAGCCATCATCTAAGGAAAGCGTAACAGCTCACTGATTGATGGATGTTCATGCCGAAAATGTAACGGGACTAAGTTCAGTACCGAAGTCAAAGACATTGCCAACCGAGCAATGTGGTAGCAGAGCATTCCGTAGGCCATGGAAGGCAACCCGTGAGGGTTGTTGGAGGTATCGGAAGCGAGAATGTTGACATGAGTAACGATAATTGAAAGCAAGAACCTTTCACACCGAAAGACCAAGGATTCCCATTCCAGGTTGTTCCGAATGGGGTTAGCCGACACCTTAGGCCAAGCGTAAACGCATAACCGATGGCAATCACGTTAATATTCGTGAGCCTTTTACAAGTGACTTAACTTAAATCTTGTCAATCCTTATCTGGATTGGTTTGGCTTGTGTTTAATTGTTAACAAGAAACAACTTGTAGATATAGGTCGTACCAGAAACCAACACAGGTGGTTGGGTAGAGTATACTAAGGTGTTTGAGATAATTGTGCTGAAGGAACTCGGCAAATTGTATGTGTAACTTCGGGAGAAACATAACCTGACTTTGGGTAACCAAGGTTTAGGTATAATAGAAACGGGAGAAGCGACTGTTTATCAAAAACACAGGACTCTGCAAAATCGTAAGATGAAGTATAGAGTCTGACACCTGCCCGGTGCTGGCAAGTGAAGTCTTGATGTGTATAGCATTTAAGATGAAACCCCATGTAAACGGCGGCCGTAACTATAACGGTCCAAAGGTAGCGAAATTCCTTGTCGGGTAAGTTCCGACCAGCATGAATGGTGTAACGACTTCTCCGCTGTCTCCAGCACAAGCTCAGTGAAATTGAAATCCCCGTGAAGATGCGGGGTACTCGCGGCAAGACGGAAAGACCCCGTGCACCTTTACTGCAACCTTGTATCGATGTACTTTGGTCAATTGTACAGTGTAGATGGTAAGCGATGAACGTTTGGACGTTAGTTCAACGTAAGCTGTCAAATGAAACACCATCCTGTTGCCAAACAACATCTTATTGCTACAAGTCAATCTTGATGTAAGAAAATGCAAGGCGGGTAGTTTGACTGGGGCGGTCGCCTCCCAAAGAGTAACGGAGGTGTACACAAGGTAGGCTCATGACGTTTGGAAATCGTCAGTAGAGTACAATGGCATATGCCTGCTTAGACTGCGAGACAGACATGTCAAGCAGAGACGAAAGTCGGTCATAGTGATCCAACGGATCCAAGTGGAAGGGACGTTGCCAACGGATAAAAGGTACGCCGGGGATAACAGGCTAATAACCCCTGAGAGTTCTTATCGACGGGGTTGCTTGGCACCTCGATGTCGACTCATCGCATCCTGGGGCTGAACAAGGTCCCAAGGGTATGGCTGTTCGCCATTTAAAGCGGTACGTGAGTTGGGTTCAGAACGTCGCAAGACAGTTCGGTCCCTATCTGCCGTGGGAGTAAGAATGTTGACGGATCCTGTCTCCAGTACGAGAGGACCGAGATGGACATACCTCTGGTATACCTGTTGTCGTTGCCAAACGGCATGGCAGGATGGCTAAGTATGGAATAGATAACAGCTGAATGCATCTAAGCCGGAAGCTAAACCGAACAAAACATTCTATTAGAGAAGTGACAGACCATCACGTTGATAGATCAGAGGTGTAAGTATGGTAACATATTTCAGCTAACTGATACTAATATCTCGAAAACTGTAACAACAAAATAACAACCTAATGAAGATAGGTTTTAACCTTTAACAGTTGAACGATAACCCGAATTAACAACAAAATCCCATTGAACTTAATTCTATATTCCGATGTACCTATCATCTAAGTATTTAAATCTGATTCCTTCGATATCCAACGAAGTATCCCAACCTGTTCATGAAAAAAATCCACATGTCTAACATTATTATTAACAGTTTGGTTATATTAATGATGGTAATTCATGGTTGTATCGAACCAAACATCCCAACATCAGATTTGTTATGGTATGTTAAGTTAATTTGTTAGATGTTATAGCAACAAATGTAGATGTTAAATCATTAATTAAAGGTAGAATATAATATGTTCAACATAACGTTTTCATTACAACGTTTGTAATGTCATTTTTTTAGTTAATCCATGATCATAAATAACATAAGTATTCCATTCCATGTGTAATAGATACAATCGAATAATCCGTGTATTTCGAGATCATATTTGTTCGAATAATACAACCGATTGGTTCATAGTTTTTAATTACATTGGATCGTTTATTCATCGATAAAATATAAATCCTATGGATGTAATTAGATTCTAAAATAAATGTATAACACAACCGAAATTCAAGTGTTTAACATAAGTTTTTTCTCTAACTACAACCTACACACCATAACAACATCTATCAAATTGTTAATAATGTTAGACTTCTAACGTTTGATCTCGGAATGAATGGTTTGATTTCATGTTATTTGTTTGTTAGTATAATACTTGGTTCAAAATTCAGGTAATAACAGTTAAACATACCTGACCGTTGTATCCCACACAATCGATAACAACAAACCAATATTCCATTAAGACCAATAAGGTTGTTATATATAAATCCGAAGTAAAAATATGTTGTAATAAGTTAATTGGAATTAATAGTTGATAAAAAAAATAACAACGATATCAGCAAGATTGGTTTAATCGAAGTAAATGGCTTGATGTGTTAAATGTATCTGGTTTCTAGTGATTACCATCAAAGGTACAGGTGGAGTTATATCCCTCGGATGTTGGTTTTAGAACTAATCGTTATTGTTAATAGTTTTTAACCGAAGGAATGATTGGTATTTAAAGATATAAAGTAAATTATTAACCATCGTTATAGATGGTAACTAAAGGTCTATAGACCAACGTTATTAGTTATTTCATTTAAAGCCATAATAAAGTTGCAATCGAAAGTACAACATCCAGTGAGGATTACGAGATAGTAGGATAAAAGATAAAATTATGTTTAGGAATAATGGTTATTATTCTGGATAATATTTATGAATGAACAGATATAGGTTATGAAAGAGAATTTATAGATGACAATAAATCAACTCATAAAAGAAAGAAGAAGACAAAACACAAAGAAAAGTAATACATCGGCCTTAAATGGTACTCCATTTAGAAGTGGGATTTGTATTAGAGTTTATGTAACAACACCAAAGAAACCAAATTCCGCATTAAGAAGGGTGGCTAAAGTGAAGTTATGTAATGGAAAAAAAATAATAGCATATATACCAGGAGAAAGACATAATCTACAAGAACATTCAGTAGTAATCGTTAGAGGAGGTCGTGTGAAGGATTTACCAGGAGTTAGATACCATCTGGTTAAAGGTTTATTAGATTTGAACTGTGTTGAAGGTAGAAAAAATTCTAGATCTAAATATGGAACAAATATGATGACATTAAGTAAGAAACGGTAATGTTGGATACCAAAATTCCAACCCATCAATCAGTTATGATAAATACTCGTTATTCGTTAATTCAAAATGTTAAACACATATAATTGTCACTTCGTTTGTTTTTGGTTTAATCAGAGTAATAAACAAATATTATTTCAACATTAATAACGGAAATATCCATTTAATAGTATGTTAACTAATAACATTTGGAAAATTAACGGTCAACCGATGAACAACACCATCAAACGAATATGAGAGCGGTTCTTAATCATAATATCTCAAAGAAAACAACAAGTTAACATGAACGTTGTTACGGTAAATCCACTCTTTAAAACAAGTCTATCAACACTTGATGTTTTGGTTGAATCGATATTGAAAAATGAACTCATTAGACAAACCACAAGTTTGAACCTTATAGCTTCAGAGAATTTGGTTTCGAAGGCTGTTCTGGAAGCTCAAAACAACGTTTTCATCAATAAATATGCTGAAGGTTATCCTGGAAGTAGGTATTATGGAGGTTGTATGTTTGCCGATGAATTAGAGAAAGTGGCAATAGATCGAGCCAAACGTTTGTTCAAATGTGAATATGCCAACGTTCAACCGCATTCTGGTAGTCAAATGAATCAAGCAGTAATGTTGGCACTTCTGTCACCGGGAGATACTATCATGGGAATGGATCTTAAATGTGGTGGACATTTGACGCATGGATCAACAGTGAATATATCCGGAATGTGATTCAAAAGTGTATCATATGGTGTTGATCTTAAAACTGGTACAATCGATATGAATGAGGTTCTAAACGTTGCCATAAGGCATAGACCGAAGCTTATAATCGCTGGTACAACCTCATATCCGAGAACAATAGATTGAAAAGCTTTCAGAAGAGTGGCTGATATAGTTGATTCGTTTTTACTTGCTGACATCTCACACGTTGCTGGTCTAATTGTCACCGGATTACAACCTTCACCAATCGATCATTGCGATGTTGTTACAACCACAACACACAAGTCCTTGAGAGGACCTCGTGGTGGATTGATATTATCGAACAAGCGGGAATTGTTTAATCGTTTATCTAATGCCGTATTTCCAGGATTACAAGGTGGACCGATGATGAACATTATAGCTGCTAAAGCAGTGGCTTTTCTCGAAGCACAACAAGATGAGTATAGAATCTGAACAAAATCTGTGGTTGAAAACGCTAAAGCCATGGTTGAACGGTTCAAGAACAAAAAAATAGATATTGTTTCGAATGGAACAGATAATCACTTAGTCATGATAGATTTAAAGAACCTTGGAATTACTGGTAAACAAGTGGCCTCTTGGTTGGACCGATGTTACATCACAGCAAACAAAAATACCATTCCAAATGATCTGCTATCAGCCAATACTACCTCTGGTCTAAGGTTGGGTACCTGTGCATGTACATCGAGGGGATTAAAGAAGGAGGATTTTGAGAGGGTAGCTGATATGATAGCCGATGTTTTATTAGAGATAAAGGATAAAGGTGAGGTATCACTACCGCTTGAAACAAGGACAAGGATGGAGGTATTGGATCTTGCGGATAAATATCCGATCTGTTATAATGTTTAGATTAAACAAAATTTCAACTTATTTATCGAACATAGTTAGGAAATTATTTTAAATCTGTGATTGGTTTTGTTGGTAATCTGAAATTCTCAAATGATTGACCATTTGTTAGTGATTAAAAGAATACCATTTGATATTATGAGATTGGTGTTGGTTTTTCTAAATCCATCATGGATTTCTTAGGTAGATACAAAAGAATCGATATCTTCGGACAAAATCCGACCTCCATTACACCGAACTAAGACATGTCCACTGGATTGGTTAAATCCTTGGCATGATAGTGGATGTATTTACCATTATCAAGTGGTATTAAGTTATATATTATATCCAGACCAGATATTATAATGGTCGGATGTTTCAACGAACGAACCAAGTATACATCTGATCGTTATTAGATTTTTAATAAACATGATCTTCGAGATCTAAAATGAAGATTGGTTGCTTGGTTAAACACGATAACAACGATTCTGATATGTTAAATCCGAAGTACAACGTCCATACTCTCAACCCATCACATGCTAATATCACGAACGATAATCGTTCAGCCTGTTGTAAACATCTAATGAAACACATATGCATGGCAGTGGCATTATCCCGATGATTAAACATGGACATGAATGATCAATGTAACAACTATTCAGAAATTCTATCGGTTTAGATGGAACCGTCACAACAACAAGGTATGACTACATGTTAACTAACACGGTAGATGGTAAAACGTACCACATTTAAACATTTATCAACACCAAAATGTTAATTCTATCCAAGATAAACAATTACATAATGTCAGTGTTAAAGAGTATATGGGATTGGTTATCAAACTTGATGTTGATGTTTCTCTATTCGTTAAAAGATGATAGGTGGATGATGTTTTATCTTACAATTTTATTGGTTATATTATTAAATCTTACTCAGAAAGATGGTACGGTTTATAACAAACACAGGATCGATGGAGATGGAGAAAAAGATGATGGTGATGAAGGTGAAGGCGGTGATAAAAGAGCTGAAGATGAAAACACCGATGATGACGATGACGACAACGATGATGATGATGTCGATGATTATGATACCGATGATTATGATACCGATGATGCTGATGATGCTGCTGATGCTGCTGATGATGATGCCGATGGTGATGCTGATGATACTGCTGATGCTGATGACAATGATGATGGAACAACCAAACGTTGTACACGTAAGTAACATGTATTAATTCTATGGAATATACCAACAACCGGATGTTGAAGTATCGATGATAAACGAACCAATCCGGATACTAATAGTGGAACATGGATGTTGGTATATAAATATTAAAAATGGATAGATATTAATAAAAATATATTAATATGACTATAATGACAACAACGGAGAGGAGATCGGAACTTGTTTATACGATTAATACTTTGGATGTAATTTACTTACAACCTTGTAAAGGATTGAACGGTTTCAAACCAAACCCTATCTGATATTATCGGATCAATAACAACCGATAGCCAACATTGTATATATATACCCATAGTTCATAACTTAGATACACCGATTGTTGCTTAGAATATTCCGATAACATGATATTAATAAGTTCAAGATTAACAACGTTTATAGTAACGTATTTCAAGCAAAATGGTCATGAATTAATAAATGGTTCGGTTCATTGGTTCTTGAAAGAATTATATACATGTTTATCGGATTTAATGAAAACAGACATATTCCAATCACAGATACGAATACAGTTTAAAGATATTATTCAGAATAAACTACTGATATTAATCCATTTACAACGTCCATGTTTGGATACATCTTTGATGTATTTGATATCGATATGATCTGTAGACATGTTTAACAACGGTCTGATAATACATTGTACCAATGGATAATCTATGAATAACATTCTCGATTTTATATAGATATTAACACATGTCGTCGATGTATTGATCTGGAATTTAACTGAACATTTGATAAGTTAACCAACATCCGATCCCATATTAACATCATCAATAAAACAAACCGTCATATGTATTTATAAAGATTAATAAATCCCGTTGATTTTGGTGATAAACTTAAAATCTTCGATGACTGACCGTTGTTAGTTGCCAAAAAAAATAATGATTACAGATGGCCATTGTTAATTCGTTGGAAATTAATCTCGTCATAAAGTCCACTAAAACGATGTATGGACGTTGTTAGATTCTGAATTAAATACCGTTTATATTACAACCAGATAAAGATATGTTTACCGAATTGATTAAAACTTATAGCATAATAGTTGATGTATTACCATTATCAAGTGGTATTAAGTTGTGTATTACATCCGAACTGAGATCGGAGGTTGGTAGTTCAATAAGTTGATCAGGAGCATGTTTGACCGTTGTAGTTGGCAACGAGTAAATTGCTTAGAGGTTGAAGTTTGAAGTGAGGATTTATGATTCGTTGGGTTTAGTGGGATGACAACGTTTCGATGTGTTGAATTTAGATGAACTGATTACACTGACCACACCATTACATGGTAATATTATAAATGGTTGTTTCGGATCTGTTGTAATGTTCAAACAAAAATCAACATGTTTATGGTGATAGTGTTTACCTTTGGTGTTTAAATATCCGAAATGAATAAGTGATGAGATTACTTCATCGGATTCTGTTAGTTTTGATGGTAGTTGCTTTTATGATAACAAGATCCGGTTAAAAGATATCTTTAGAAGTATTATTAACACGATATGTTATATAAACCACAACGTTCAGGTGTTTCGATATCAAGTGTTGAGTCTGTTTAGAACAAACCATTATATAGTATCAGTGTTAAAGGATGTAAGAGATTGGTATTGAATTTGATTTCTGTTTTCGGTTGTTCGTTGACAGATTATAGATGGGTAATGGATTTATGTTATAATTTTGTTGGTAATGTTAATGAATATTTGATGTAACCGATGGTAAATAGGGAACCGATGATGGAGATGATGGATACAACAAAGCTGAATAAGATGGTGATGGAGATGGATGTGATGGAATGAAATGAAGAATAACGTAGAGATAGTGATCTTAGTGGTAGTAAATTTTATATCAACATAAACATAACAACACCGATTAAATGTTAAACCATGTTGATGAAAGAATGGATCGGATGATGAAGGTGGTAGTGGGAAAGTATATGTATATTGATTTAGATGATTATTTAATTGGATATTAATACAATTAGAACGGTTTAATGGATAAGAGAATGGAATTTACGTTAACATTACAAGCGTTGAGTATAATTTATAATAAATTTGTTAAAGATCAAGTGATTAGAAACAAACCATCACCTGTTGCCAGTGGTTCAACAAAGACCAACAGTCAACCTCAAGTATCTCTACCTGTTCGTAACTTGTGTTCAGTAATCTCTATTTTAGAATACTCTGATAGTACAATATTAACAAGTACAAGATTGACAGCAACAACGTTGATGATGTTGTGTCTGCTTAATCCTGGTGACCATGTGTTGATAACTGATACCATTTGTTATTCTTTGAAACAGCTTTGTAACGTATTATCAAAATTGAATATAAATGTAGATTTCTTCAATCACAGAGACGAATACAGTCTGAAGACGTTGTTCAGAGCCGATACCAAGTTAATCTATTTGGAATCATCATGTTCGGAGATATCTGACATCGGAAGTATAAATGGGATTTGTAAATATGTTAGGAAACGGTCAGATAAATGTATTATATCAATGGATAATTCAAGAACAACACCCTTGGTTTACAAGCCACTAATACATGGTGTTGATGTATCGATCTGTAACTTATCTAAATATTTAATAAAACGACCAAATACAGACCTAACATCAATATCAACGACCAAAGCTCTATCACATATATTTATAAAGTTTAATGATCTCGTTGATTTAACGTGGGATAACAATGATCTTTTATCAGTTGTTGACAGTTTAAAATCTTTATTCTTTCGGTTAGTTCATCGTTATAACATGTTCATGGGATTTTATAGATATTTATATGCGGTAAGATATTTACGTCGTGCGGTCTGTTCGGTGTTACAGACTTCATCCGATCATAAATTCTGACAACAAATTGTAAACTCCGAAACGATACAACATCCACTAAGCTAACAAAATTCGATCAACAACTACATGGAGATTATCAACAATTCAGTGATTATAAGAACAAGAAAATGGTCAATGATGGTAATGATAAATTAGTATCTGTTGTTCGGTACTAAACATCGGTGTGTTTAAAATAATGAAACTTATCTAATTATAAGATTACAATATTAGTTTAGATGATGTTAGTGATTAAGTAAACTGATCTGGATGGTACCATGTTTACAACCGAGTAATCGAATGATTCCAGTGTTTACGATGTCGTTATCGTTACAACGTCCATGGACTGGAATGGGGACGGAATAAGCTGATGAAAAACCAACAGTTATGGACCATGTTTACGTTGGTTCAACGGTGTTCAAAGTAGTCGATCTGGAGTTAACAGCATCGAAGTCGATATTAAATGGTATGTTGACTATCGGTTATTTAATTTAATTGTTAATGATTTATTATATTAATTTTAACAACGGTTGATCCTGTCATTCGTTTTCCGATTGTTCATCAAAATCCAAGATTTAAATCAATATCTTCTGTTCTATCTCACTTGTTTGGTTCGGATGTTGGTAAAAATGTTAACTGTATTTTAAATTAATTATGTATTATATGTTGGTTGTAAACGATGGTGTAAACAGGGATGTTGTTCTTTGATCATGGTTCGATGGCATGGTTACAGATTAACAACGGATATGTGGGTATGGTAAGGTTAAATTAATGTGTTTGATTGTTATCGAAAGTTACCATCAATCGCTTAGCTTCAACGAAGTAAAGATCCCATTCAGGGATACAATTAGTTCAAATGTTTGGGATCGATAGTGTAGTATTAGGTAGGATTTATGTTGGTTCGTTGTTACGAACGTTGGATCGAATGTTGTTAAATAAGAAAAAAATATATATATATATATATGAATAAATGTTACCATATAATGTGTTTATTTAAATGGATGTTGTAGTAATAAGTTCTCTTCGATCAAATGTTTTGGTAACTTCATTGAACCATTCAATTAAATCAAATCTTCGAACAAAACAACAACAGTTTAAGTACATGAAGTTTCATCGTTATAACGGTTCTTCATCGGTGAATCGAAGAAAGGTAAAGGAGAAGAGAACTTCGGTTAGTTTAAATCTTTCTACATAATATTTGTACTACAACTTCTAACACATCCTATACGTAGATCTTGGTTTTATATATAAATAATTTGAATGATTTATTCCAATATTCGGTCCAACATATACATAACCAAACACACGTTTCATCAAACCAAATAAGATCTCTGTTGTTTATTATGTCGTTGTTCATTGGTCATTCCGAATTGTATTTACATCTGTTTTACGGAAGACCGAACGTTTGGTTGGCATAACGAAATATGGATAAAATTCTCTTAACCTAAGCAACATGATGTTGTAAACATAGTTCCGAGATCGTTGTTGTTTGTTAGGATTTTGTTGTTCTAAACATTTGTTAGTTTAATCTATCATGGATGAATTTGGTATTGGTCTTAGTGGTAACAACATCCGTATTTATTACGGTAATCTCTCGATTAATTAACACCGTTAGATTATACAAAGCAGTAATACTATCGGTATTAATTCTTCATGAAATTGGATAATAACATTATCGATTGTTACAACGTTTGGTAACCATTTGGTTCAGATATTGATAGGTATGGTTCGGTGATCTGTTAACACCGATCTAATTGGATTAAACCAACATGTGGTACTGTATTTTAGATGATGGTTGGTAGTTTACAATCTGTTATTGGAGTAAATTGGAATTATATCGAGAACAACATCCGGTTGTTTCGGATTAAGATCTATTTGTTTGGATAGATGATAAAGATTTGGAATATGGTTAATATATCTGTTCTAAACATCAATTATGTTTGGCTAACCGTTGGGATAACAAAATTGTAACCTTTATTAAACATTATCCTCACTTAAGTAAGACTGATCATATGAGTTGTTTCTTAATTAATCGTATTGGTGTAAATATTTAAAAGAAGTAAAGGTGAATAATACATCTGCCATTACCTTGTTATCAGATGTTAACACCTGGTTGTGTGTTGGATTTTTTATCAACATCATCTAGACATAGCGGTTGTTTATTATTGATTAAGTTTTAAAAAACCAGATATAATCCGTTCCTATCGTATTCATAATTAAAGATCTATTGGTTTCAATCTGAAGATGTTAAACAAACGTTAACAACGTCCAGGTACATGTTATCATCTGGGTTAAACAATTTTAAGTAGTATTTATAGATATCGGAATATGAATTCATAATCGAAAGTAATCTGATAATCTTCAAACAAAAACCACATGGATGTTTGGTTTGGTATACTTCATCGATGTTGTATGTAAATTTTTGGTATTAATTATATGGAACAATTACATCTAAATCATGGTATTTGTTTGGTTGTTGTATAACATAATCGGATTACTAAGCATTTGTGATATCCTCATTTAATTTAGTAATAACATCATTTGTATCCAAAGTTATAGGTAATTCGTTTGATGTGATGATGGTTACTTCTATGTTCTAAATGAACCTGTAATTAATAACGGATTGATAATGTTGTTGTTTGATTAAATCATTGGCATATTGAGTTGAAACATTTATGTTAACGGTATAAACACATCAGAATGGCATCAGGATGTTGGTATGGATTCGAATAAAACCCATAAGAAGAATATATTAACACAACGAGTAAGTACTTTTATGTTATCAATCGGTTGATAAATTGGTTGAACAAAAAAAACAATTGATATAATTAATAAATAACTTAACGGTATGTTTTAACTTCTGGTTAAATCATTGTACTTAGGTTGTTCAAACGGTTATCATAAATCTGATGTAATAAAATAAGTCATAAGTTATACTATGGGTTTAATCACTTAACAACATAAACGATAAACTTATTTTTTCAATGGTATTAAACAAATATGTGGATTTTAGTTAAAGGTATTGAACAACGTTCATGGTAATTACATCTATTACAACCGAATGTTTCTTATGTTTTTGTTTAACAAGATCGGGATAATATCGGAAGGTTTAAACAACTTACAACGTTGTATCTAATTAACCTATACAGTTTTGTTGTGATGGGTAGAAGGTAAGTACTTGAAGGATAGAATTAGTTTGGATGGAACCATTGATGGGATGTCAGTGTTGAACCAACGAGGAGTGCAGGAGAGGTTATATAACAACGTGTTATGAGGTTATTATAACGACAAAGGTATAAAGATATCTAAATTAGAACTAAACATCCGAGGTTTGTTTCCACTCGATATTGGACATTGGAGGTTGGAATATGGTAAGGTTGACATATGTGTTTTATCGAGAACAACGAATGTTTTTGGTTTAATCCTCGATGTTGTTCAATATTTGATAGATAAAAAAATAACATTCATATCTCAGAGATTAGAATTAAGCATACCATTGGTGGCCTTACCATCACTTTCGGAGGATAATTCGGTTCTTGTTGATGGGATTAAGAAAACATTGGTAATGCAACTAATAAGAGATATTACTGTTATGTTTGATCGAGATACTGGAGAAATTAATATGGTAACAAGAAGTTTAAAACGTTTGGAAATTCAAGGTTCGAGGATAAAATATGGTAACTGTGAGTCCGATATATTTGTAACCCTGTTGTTTCTTAAATCAAAATATTCTCATATACTTAAAAACATATTAGAATTACAGCAGTTGGTTTATTTTAGTGGAAGATGAAGGAAGTTAAATTGAACAACTTCCGATTTAAACATAAATGGTTCTAAATATGGTCAAAGGAGATTATTTAGACAAACCAAAACCATGACAGGATGTTGTTGTAAGAATAAGATAACTTCTGCATGTTTTGTTATCGATCGATCTGGAAATACAGTTATTAACATGGGTGATGAATTAGATTTGGATACAAATCTCGCATTGAAACATGTCAGTGTTTTAAGAATTACAGAAACATCGAAGTCATCGGTTTTAAAGTTACTTAAAGGTATCGGTCGTTTGATAAACTCAAATTCGTGTTGGAGAAGTGATATTGGTTCCGATAACATCAAGGATGTAGATTTAACCTTAAACGGAAGATATTTTTTAAATGATATAACATGTAACAACCAAGACTTTGGTTTAGATCTGTTAACAAAGAAGGATTTAATTTCGATTTGAAACAGATATGTTATAGAAAGAATAAATCTTAGACCGATTAATTGTGATGTTAAAGTGATAAAAGGTAGTGGTGATTATCTGGTAGATGTTATTTATAGTTCTTTATCAAACGTTTTAAACTTGTGAGTTGCGAAGCAATCATTGGAACAACCGAGAGAACCGATTATGTTCGATAGTGATAATGTGGTTATTAAAGGATTATTAGAGGTTAACGTAGGTATACAAAAACGAGTAAACAAATATTTCAATTCATCGGATCTTTGTCAATATTCAGATCAGGTTAACAGTCTATCGAGATTATCTCATGAAAACAAGTTGACATGTTTGGGTGAAGGTGGGTTGACACAACAAAATGCTGATAATTATGCACGAGATACAAAAATATGGCATTATGGTAAGATATGTCCAATTGAATCACCAGAAGGTCAAAACATTGGCTTGATTTTATCATTGGCATTTTGTTCAAACGTTGATGTTAATGGACATATAATAACTGGATATTTTAAAACATACAACGGATTAATTAGTAACAACGTTGTATACTTGAATTACTACGAGTGTAAGTGTTTAAAGGTTTCATTGCCACATTGGAATGATTTAAGCAAACAGGTTTTATGTTTATACCAAGATACAACAGTGGTTGTTGATAAAAGATCTGTAGACCTGACCTTAATATCCGAAGCTCAAGTGTTTTCATCTGCCGTTTGTTTGATTCCGTTCCTTGGACACAACGATCCAACACGGGCATTAATGGCAGCGAACATGTTAAAACAAGCCATACCTTTGTTGAAGCCACAGGTTCCTTTAATTGGAACTGGAGAAGAGTACAACGTTATGAGAAGTACACGTGATAATGTTATAGCATCCGATGATGGTATGGTGGTAAGTGTTGATTCAAGTAGGGTTCTTGTTTACGAACCGAAGAAACGTAGACATAGAGTTTACATCTTATCGGTAATTAAGAAAACAAACCAAGAAACATGTCAAAGGATACGGGCGGTTGTTAATCCTGGACAGATGGTAAGATCTGGAGATGTTATTGCCGAATGTCAATCAAGTTGTGATGGAGAAATGAGTTTAGGTGCCAACCTGTTAGTGGCATTCATGTGTTGGCATGGATATAACTTTGAAGATTCGGTAATACTATCGGAAAATGTTATCAATAAAGGTATCTTTAAATCACTTCATATAATAGATCTCGAAACAACGGTCATGAAGACCGAACACGGTGATGAATGATTGAGTGCTGATATAAATGAAATACCAATGAAGTACCGAAAACATCTGGATTCCAATGGAGTAGTTAAAGAGGGTAGTACTGTTCAGGAGGGAGATGTGTTGGTAGGTAAGTTAATTCTTAAGAACAACAGGCAGGAGGATAAAGGTGTGTTTCTAGATGTAGGTAAGGATATTGAACGAATCAAACAAGGTAACAACAAGATAATTAGAATTAGTGAAGATGATAGGTCGGATCAACTTAGTGGATTAGATGGTAAACAAGGTGTGGATGTTGGAAAGTGGAGTAATAAGTCCGATGTTAGTGGGTTGATTAGTAATATAAACGATGATGATGATGGTGGTTACGGTGTTGATAGTGTAGGTGGTGATGGTGATAACGAAACTTTCAATGATCTGTTGAGTAATGTTTCTCTTAGAGTACCGAATGGAATAGATTCCGCTACAGTTATGGAAGTGAAGAGGGTACGACCAAATGAAGAGGAGGGAGGTTACGATGGGGCATATGAGGAGTGTTTATTTCATTTCAACATGATAACAAAAAAATATATAAGACGATGTACTTCGTTGTTACAACGAAATGTGACTGATTGTTTTTCGATAAAGTTACCATTTACATCAGAGGATAAGTATATTCGTAATGCATTATCGTTTCTATTCAAACATTATTTGAATCATATACATAAAATCGAAGACATATTACTCGAAAAGATGACCAAACGTTTGGTTACTGCTAATCCGGATGATGAATCGAAGGTATTAGAAGTTATTAAGATAAAACTGTTTGTTAAACGATCAATCAAAGTTGGTGATAAGGTATGTGGACGACATGGCAACAAAGGTGTGATATCGAGGATAGTTCCGAAGGAGGATATGCCATTCATGGCCGATGGAACACCAATCGATATTATACTAAACCCATTAGGAATACCATCAAGGATGAACATCGGTCAGATATTGGAGACGAACTTTGGTTTGGTAAGTTATAAATTAGGATTGGAATTTAAAGATGTATTAAACATGTACAACAAAACGAATGATGATCGGATATTGAAAAGAGTTATACCTAAACTTACCGAATTATATCCGAATATAAATAATTTAACAAAAGATATGATCCTGATTTTGTTGGCTGAATTATCACAGGGAGTGAAGATATCCTGTCCGTTGGTTAAATTCCCATTCGAATCATGTTTGAAAGATTTTAACAACAGATTATTGATTAAAACCAATGATAAGATCCAATTATACGATGGTATGACGGGTTTACCACTTAAAGATAAAACCACCGTCGGTATTATATACATGTTTAAGTTAAATCACTTGATTGATGACAAACTTCATGCCAGATCTATTGGTCCGTACTCGATTGTAACACAACAACCGTTGAAAGGAAAATCTCATAAAGGAGGACAGAGATTAGGTGAGATGGAGGTATGGGCGTTGCAGAGCTACGGTGTTTCATATTTTCTAAGAGAATCGATAACAGTTAGATGTGACGATATGTTGGCAAGAAACGAAATAAGGGATGGTATTATGCATGGTGATTTGAGGTGTAAAACCTATCACAACGAGGGTATACTTGTTGTGATTAAAGAATTGTTTGCTATGTGTATAGATATAAAATTGAAGACCGAATAACATCGACTGAATGTTTAACAAACGTATATTGAGTATTAAATTTGAAATAGCTTCAGCTGAAACAATACTGTCTTGGTCATATGGTGAGGTACGTAATGGTAGTAGTTTTGATGGTGATGGGAAGCCGGTTATTGATGGTTTGTTTTGTCCAAAGATATTCGGATCAAGGAATAAAACCGAATGTTTATGTAAGAAACCAACATTAATTCAACCGTTTGGTTGTATGGTGTGTGGTATGTACTTTGGTGGAAGTAAACTAAAACTACGATCAAGATTCGGACATATTTGTTTAGCAACACCCATGGTTCATACATTGTTTTACAAAACGATGCCAAATGTTCTGGGTTCGTTATTAAACATGGATGTTGGAACAATTCGGGATTTGATCGGATGTAAACTTCATGTTATCAAATGATGTGGTTCAGAAGAATTTGAAAGTGGTCAGATTATATCAACAGAGACATACAGGAAGTTATGAATGAAGACGGAGAATTATGAGGTTGTATCCAGTGGTGAAGCGATACTGCTGTTATTATCAAAGATTCGGTTAAAAGAAGTAAAACAATTCTTGATTGATAGTAAACGTAATGTTGAATTGGTGGAAATGTTAGAGGATATACATAGCAGAATCGAAATAATAGACTGATTTATTAACAACAAAATGTCATTGGATCTAATGGTGATAAAGGTCTTACCTGTCTTACCTGCTGAACTAAGACCATCTGTGGTTTTAGATGATAATACACAAGCAAGTTCCGATCTGAATGTGTTATATAAAGGTATTATTAACGTTAACAACGTTGTTGTAAGAAACATGGAACAACGACAACATGGGGTAATTGATGTTGATGAGTATATTATGGGTATAGAACGGTTACAACGAAGTGTTGATAGTTTGATAGATAATTCACAACGTTTAGATGGACCAGCAGGTTACAACATCGGTGCATTGAAGTCATTGACTGAAATGTTGAAGGGTAAGAGAGGTAGGTTCAGGCACAACGTTCTAGGTAAGAGGGTAGATTATTCAGGTAGGAGTGTGATAGTACCAGGTCCAGATCTATCAATAAACGAATGTGCAATACCAAGATCAATGGCCGTTGAATTGTTTGAACCATTCATTTATTCTAAACTAATGTTGGAATCCAAGATCCGAGGACACCGGAATATAAAGTACTTGTTAGGTTGTGATCAACAAATGGGGTATAAGGTTTTAGAAGAAATAGTTAAATACTGTCCGGTAGTGTTAAACCGAGCTCCAACGTTGCACAAGTTAAGTATGAGAGCTTTTTGAGTGAAGTTAACCAATGAGAAAGTTATAAGATTACATCCGTTGGTATGTTCTGGTTTCAATGCTGACTTCGATGGTGATCAAATGGCAGTTCATGTTCCGCTTAGTCTGAAAGCCAGAATTGAGGTTACAACGTTGTTGATGACGGAAAACAATGTGTTTCATCCGGCCCATGGTGATCCATGTATCCTGCCATCCCAAGATATGATCCTTGGTTTGTATTACATGTCTTTAACATCAACAGAACAAAAAGATGTGTTGTTTTCATCGTACGTTGAAGTAACCAAAGCACTTGAATACAAAAAAACCAATTTACATACCAAAGTAAAATTTACTACGATTAAGAATAATATACGAGTTACTGTCTTTACAACACCAGGTCGTTTGTTGATATCGGAGTTAGTACCAAGTAAATGTAATTTTATTTATGAATGAGATGATCCGGGATTTAGTAAGCCGTTTATTCTTGATGTCATTGAAATGGTTAACAAAACATGTGGACAACAACAAATGGTAACGTTTTGTGAATGTTTAATGAAAATGGGATTAAAATATGTAACACAATCCGGTCTGTCATTGTCAAGATCTGAATTCGGTACTTCAAGTTATAAAAGGATACTTTTAAAAAATGTTCGATCAGTTATAAACAAATCATGATTCGGTATTACCAATAAAACAAAAATTCCAATGTTTTGAACGATATGACATAAGATTTTAACCAGTATTTATGATAATATAAATTTAGAAACATATGGTAACAGTTTAAAACAAACGGCAATACAGATGATTGTCAATTCAGGTGCACGAGGAACGGTACAACAAGTACAACAATTGTTTGGTTCGAGGGGATATGTTGTTGGTTTCAATGGCCAACGAAGTAGGATACCAATCCTAAATTCATATAATGAAGGTTTGAATTTAATCCAACTTTTCTGTTGTACATATTCGTCTAGAAGAGGATTGATGGATACTGCGTTGAAAACGGCAAGTTCTGGTTATCTTACAAGAAAACTTGTTGAATCAACGAGGGAATGGGTGATAGATGAGGTTGATTGTTGTACCAATGACGGTTTGTGTGTTAATCCAGTCATTGACTTAGAATATATTAAACATCGATTAATTGGTAGGTTTTTATTAAGAGATATACTTTCAAATGGGTTGGTAATAGCGAGAAAGAATGAGTTAATTACTGTTAAGAACATAAATAAGGTGTTACTTCGTTGCGGTAATCAATTATGGATCAGATCTCCGTTGACATGTCAAGCAACATCCGGTGTTTGTAAATTTTGTTATGGGATAGAATTAAGTACTGGAAACATGGTACAACATGGTGATTCCGTTGGTATTTTAGCAGCTCAATCAATCGGTGAACCTGGAACTCAGTTGACATTAAGAACATTCCATGGATTAACCGAAACTGACCACAGGAAACATACACAAAATCTTAATACCTGTTTAACATCACCATTTTCAGGTGTTATTAGAATCGAACTTCTTTCATGTGTTTGTTCAGATGATTTCGATATGATTGTAACTACCTCCGAATGTACTTTATCGATTCTTCGAGAAGGTAACAAAATTTGAAGTTATAAACTATCCCGAGGTACACGTTTATTAGTTCATGATAACGAATATGTTCATGTTGGCGGGATTTTATGTCTCAATTCCGTTAGATCGAACAGCATCTTGGTTTTAACAAACGGCATTATAACGTTTGAATGTTTGAAGTACGGGTTGAATTTATATAAGATTAATAATAACAATTATAACTTCATCGGGAAATACATTAAAACAAAACTGTTAACTAACAAAATTCCACTTGTTTGTTTGAGGTCAGGACGGTGTATAAAATTATGTTGTTCATCTGTTTGGGATAAAATCAATTTCTTGGTTAAACCAAGTTCAAATGTTGAAGCATTTGATGTACTTTTCGAAGTTGTATTCAACTATAAAGTTAACAACGAAGTAGTATTGACTGGAGGTTTTGAAAGGTTATCGAAGTTGTTAGATAATGGCATAGCCGAAGACAATGAGGCTATTATATGTAATACCAATAGTATTTTAAGATATGGTACAAATGGAAGAGGTAATGGCACGTTTGTTATTGATCCGATGAGGTTGAATGAATGGCCATTGGTAATCTCTGGTGTAAACGTTGAAACGTTTGTCGATGCCAACAAGATGATGCAACGAGGTAGGATTGTAATACCCGGAGAGATTGATCTATTGAATTATGTTGAAGTCTACGGATTAAACAGATTTAACAACTACTTTGTTGATACTGTTCAAGAGATTTATAACGAACAGGGAGTTAATGTTAATAGTAAACACATCGAGATGGTTTTGAGACAGATGACAAACATTGTAAACATATCTGATCCAGGTGATTCTACCTTAAACATAAATAATAACTATGGTTGACAGCATGTTGCTAGGACTAATCGTTATGTTAACATACTAGGTGGGAGATTGGCAACTGGAAGGAGGAGTATAACTGGTGTTACTAAAAGTTGTATTAAGGAGGGTTCAATATTATCAACAGTTTCATTTCAAGGTTCCATGAAACCAGTTATTAAAGCTTTATTATCTGGAAATGACTATAGAGTAACCGATATAAAAGATAGGATAATATTAGGTAAACTACCATTGATTGGTACAGGTTACACAACGAGTAAACAGTAAGATGATAAAGAACTAATTACAATAATCGGATATTAGTTACCAAAACAAACATACTAACAGGTTATAACATTGGGTTGTTTATACGTATGTTTATAAGTTTATTTAATAGATCTCATCTACGGTGTTAACAACGTTCGGTTACCAATGACATTAAGCATGGCCGTTTGTGTTGGTATTTATTAACCATGACGGTTCGATTTTAACAACATATATATATATGTGTACAAAGAATATTCAGACTTGTTGTTGGTTTTAGAGATTATTGTTATTACATGGTAAACATATACCAAGGGTTGGAGTAACCAAATGGCTATTATGTTTGGATGATAAGTGTAAGGTTAATTCCAGAAATCAATAACTATACTCTAACTAATCATATGGTTACAGAACTAACAACAACAACACGTTGTTACAGATCAATGAGATCTTGTTGGTGTTCTAAACGTTAGCCAACGTATATGCGGTTATAGCATAAAGAAGTAGCTACTTTGGAATGGATATAATTGGATCTTATATACCTAT
>NZ_CM008794.1:0-29201 GCF_002774925.1 Candidatus Hodgkinia cicadicola | reverse complement strand
GGATCAAATGTTTTTTTTAAAATAAAAATTATTAACTAAGCTATTAATATTCATTTTATATTACATTGAATAAACATCCATTTAGTTAAAAGGTTAACATGTTTTTTTTTCATTTAAATTGATTTCAGCAAACTGAATCAAACCCAAATGTCGTTGTTTCATAACGATCGCTGTTTTTCTATACATTATACCACATATAGGTGGTGTTTTTGATGATTTAAATTCATTTACTAATAAATCTTCATGCTTATATGAAGCAATATTGTTTAAAATTAATCATGATATCAAAGGTCACAGAATATATATAGTACAAATATTAGTTTGTTGTCCGGTTGCACAATTTAAGATTAATGTAAATTTATTTTTGTTATCAGCTAACACCGTACATGTATTAATAGCAGAAGTTTGGATAATATTATCCAGTATTCCCATATTATCCTCTATTAATCCAATTTTTCCTATTCATAATAATCACGTTATTGTTTTATAATCTACACGTATAGGTATATTAATGAATGTATCGTTTCCAGTTTGGTTAATATTGATAATATCAATAAAATCAGGACCAATCTTACAAATTTCTATTTGTAGTTTTATTAAAGAAATATTAATTGCTAAGCCATAAGTGAATTGTGTTTTTCCTTCGGATGATCTTAAGGCACATAAAATGAGCATATAATGAATTTAATATATATATATAAATAGTTTTACATAATAGTTATGACATGTTAAAAGCTAATCAAAAAATGAGTAAGTTAAAATCTTTTAAAACAAATAGATAAAAATTATATATGTATATATTTTAATATTGAATAAATAATATCATTTGTATTAAGGTTTTTATTTACATGATTTTTTTGTAATAGTATTTAAATATATAATAACAAATTAATCATAGTTAATTCTAATATTAATTATATTCAATGAAAGTCTATATATTTTAAAAAAAAATACGATTCAATGTTAATGTTGTTGTTAACAATGTTGTTATAATAATTTAAATATACAAATATAAAATTAGGAAGTGATTTATACTAATTTCAACGAACAATTAAGGTATATTGTTAATATTGTTGTAATTAATTATATTTAAGATTGAATTATATTAATTTTTATATTACTTGTAAACATGGTAATTATTGGTTCAACCTGATTCAATCAAATACGTGTTATTCCTAAATTATTACTGTGTTTATTATTTTAATGGGTTCTATCTCATAACAAAAAAATAACCATTTATAGGAATATAGTAGTCACTAAAATTATCACTTATTCTTTGTGATATCTTGGTTTAAAATTATTTATATATAATCTTAATTTTAACACAACAAAAGTATTGTAATCCGTTCTGGTATTAATATTACCAACAAAATATAACAAACAAGGACCATTTGTAGTGGATATTTTTCTCTTTCTATGTTCTACCATTTGAATGATTCGAACAACATCCATTCCATTGTTTCTTAGAATCACTATATCTGTTCTTTAACTATATTTATTTAAACTTAAAACTTACGTTTATTTTGTGGTTATATCAATTGTTACTTCGTTTGTTTTGTTAACTAGTTTTTAAGCTATAAGTGTTAAGTAATAAGTTAGATTATCTACTTATTTGGTTGACATCTTATGACTAAATAAAGATAATTTCCTGATGTACAACGTTCAAATCTTTGATATAATATTTTTATTTACATACGAAAACATGAACATAACATAAGTCTAATTTGCAGGTATATTATGTAACATATTATTCTCCATTTTATACATACTTCAATCCGTTGATACTTAATACATCTTTATTAAGAATGTGATTTATTTAATAATTTCATGTTTAGGATATTAAGAATAATTCTTAGACACAAAAACCATTACAAAATCCCTTCAACCAATTGTTATTAACAACTAGATACTTATAAAGTACCTATATTTATTATTGTTGCCGATTCTGCTTAGTTCTTATATTCTTAGTTTTCTATCTCCGAACCATATCTAAGTTTTAGTTATCCAGGACATGTCTTCCACTAGTATTAACTCATTAGACCGTAATAAATTTATAATTAAAAGCTTTTCGGTTGTACATCGTTGTTGGATATAATATAGTAATTAAATTAACAACACAGATATTCTCTACAGTATATTCTTATGTTGTTTTTACTAATCCATTTAATATATGATGTCATTTTGTTTTTAACGACAAAAGTGTGTTTAATAAATCAGCTGAACATCTATTGTTTGAAATTATAATATCTGAATTGTTTAATTTTATATTTAACATTCGAGAAAACAACAATTCCATGTTGGTTTGATCTTCGGAAACTTCAATGTTTAATCCTGGTGGTGTTGTTAATTGGGATACTAATACTTTTTTAATACCTTCTATAACAACCGTATCATCTTTTAAAAGTCTCGGTAAATCAATCAATGCGGTTTGAATTTCAACACGTTGATGAAGTTGAATAAATCACTCATTCTCAGAATAACACACAAGGTTTAGATCAATATCAAATCTATCTGAATTCTCAAAACCATCTGGAGGCTTGATAGAATCGTGTTCCCTTATATTAATAAACTCTAAACTCAGTTCTTGGTTGTTCACTGGAAATAACGGTTGTAAATTAAGTATTAGCTTTGAGATTTTTATGCCATAAGTATTATAACATCCTCAAATTAATTTTGTATACATCAACCTCTGGATTTTATGTTGATCTAAATTAGTTTTTCTTGTAGAGTTATAATCTAAGTTTATCCTTGTTTTCATTTTGTTAATATCATGAATAGTTAGAATTTAGATTAGATTTAAATATATATAAAAAGTATTAATTTATATAGATTATGTTGAGATAAAATTTAAAATATCTGTTATTATTTAATTATATTCGGATAGGTGTTGGTTAATTGGGTAATATTTGGATATGAATAAGTGGTTGTTGTAGTGGAAAATAGAATTTTATCAGAAATAATAAGATTTCAAGTTGATATTGATATAAATTCATTAACTAGTAGTAAAGATTAACCATTAAAGACATATTAAATACGTGATCATTGATGATTCTGATGCTCAGTTTCGTTTGGTCTTTTTTTGTTGTGTTAATAATATATATCAACTAAATGAGACATTTTCGTTTAAATATGGTTCTATCAATTACATTAATTGTACAGATGATATTCATATTAAAACTAACATCCTAATTACATTGTAATAATCTTTAATGTTATTGTGGATTTTGTAATTATTTATCTATTACCATTTGATATGAGTATTAAAATTGTAATTAATGTTAGGAAAACAAAGATTTAACACGTACACTTGATAGAAGCTGATGTTAATAGTGCAGGTTAATGTTATTCTAAATAGGTTAGTCCAATAATATAATGAATCCATATGTTTTAGTTTTTACTATAATGGATACATGGTTGACTGAGGTTTATATTATATGTTCTAAAGATTTTAAAGTTTAAACTCATACAACATGTATGTAATATGCGGGTTATTATTAATAATCTTAGAATTTTTGGAGTTATTATTCTTAATTAAGGTATAAAATTTTGTTGTATGTTTTAAGTATTTATTGGGTTTAGATGTTGTAGCTTATGATAATATTATAATTTTATTAAAACAAACGGAAGATTAATGTTTAATTGATATGGGTTTAATACGCTTAATTGTTAAAATGTTTGAAATGGGATTAGTTTGATTGGAATAATAATAATTGATGGATTAATGTAAATAATTGTCTGATAGATGAACAAATCTCAATAAAAGGTACGAATGACAGGATTGGGTCTTATGTTAACTGATGATTTATTAATTTAAAGTTTTTGTTTTATATTTTATAAATTTTGTTGTACTAAACAGACAACGTATAGATGTGAAGAATTTGGTTAAATTATAATAAATTTTAATTTGGTATTTTATAAAGATATAGAATATAATTATTGAAGTATGTACTTATTAGTAAGTCAAATATGGGATTCTTTATGCAACGTTGTTGTTTCGGTGGGTAGTTGACAAGAATTGAATATTTTGATGGAATAAATAGGAGATATTTGATAGTAAATGTTTCGATATGGTAGGTTATTGTGTTGATAATAAAATTAGTTACATTGGGTAGTAAGTTAATGATGAATATTATGAACTTATTGGAAGGATAACTGGGATGTTTGGTCGTTGTTATGGCAGTAATAGTTTATAAAATTGGAAAGAATTGAACCAATAGTTATACATCTCAACTGTTTTTTGGGATGAGAGTGACTTAGAACAGGAGGTAGTACCTTAAAGGTAACTGGGATGTTGATCTGTTTGGATGTTGATGATGTTATTGCTGGTTTGAGATTATTTGTAATTAACATAATAAGGTTTAATTGTTTCAATTAGAGTTAACGACTGGGTGTTGGTATTTTGATTGGATAATAATAAAATCTTACTTGTTTTGTGTAAATCTGATAACCAAGTGTATGTTTTAGGAAAAACTTAGAACTTATGGTTGTTTGATTTTAAGCTATTGATGTTAGGAAATGGATAAAATTATTGTTATAATGTAGGATAACTGAATTAAAATTTAAATAAATTTGAAACAGATAGACGGGATGTTAACATATGTCAATGCCGTTGTCATAATTTCATTGTAAGTTATCAATTTTTGTATAGGGATTGTGTTGTTGTTGGTTTTTGAAATACAGTTCGGTGTTTGTATTATTGACATTGGTGTTGGGATATCGATATTTCATGTAGTTAGTTATCATGTTTATCATGTTGATATAAAATGGAGATCTGTTAATGGGAGATGGCTTCGTGGTACGGATCGTTGTGTTCATGTTGGTAGTAAATGCGGTAATCGTCATATGATTTGGTTGTTTTTGGGTTAAAATAATTTTATAATTGTCGATCAATAAGATATCTGAAAATTATAACAAAATATTATTAGGAATAATCGATATCATACATGGTTAAACATTTTATAAAATAACAACAAGATGTCTTGGTTGGTTGTTTGGTTTTTTGATGTTTTTATTAAATAATTTTATTTATACCAACACTGTTATAGGTTTGGTTGATGTGTTGATGTAGGGGCGGTAGGTGTTTGTTATATCAATGAGTAATGGATGGTGATAAAGAGAAAGGAACTGTTTGATGTGTGTCGGATAATTAGGTTATAATTTGTTTATTTAGGATCTTATATAGGTTTGAAGAAAACAAAATAGAGGATAAACGAGGTGGTATCTGGTTGGTTTTTGTTAAAGATATAGAATATATTTGTAAATGAGAGTAGAAATAAGGAGGTTGGTATAAAATCTATCAATGGATAGAGGATATAATTAAATATATAATTGGTTGTTTAATAAGTTGTTGTTTTTGTTTGAGATTAAATAAATAGATTGGTTGATAGAGTGGGATTAATGTTTGAAGTTAGTAGTAGGATTGGTGGTAGTTATCAGATCTTAGTTGGCAGTTAAACGTAGTTGAATTTACTATAAAGTTATCAAAGGATAGATATCATGATGCTGTGATGATGTATTTAATATGTAATTATAATAATGTAAGATAAGTTTAAGAGTTAGAACTTATTTTGAAGTGAACAACGTTATGGGAAGCGGTGAATTTATTGTGAGAAATTAACAACAACCAGATGTTGGTGTAGTTAGTGTTATTATTGAAGGGAGATGGATCGATTGAGATGTTGGAGAGGTGGTAAGAAGATAAAAAAACCGTTGACATTACTTTGTTGTTTTTTAAACAAATAAAAGAACAGATTTGGAGTTATTATGTTGTTATGGCATGAAATTGTGTAGATTGGATACAGGATAACAGGACATAGGTCGGAAATGTTTTAATTGGATTGAGATCTTAATTCGAAATCAAAATGTATTGGTCTATCATGATGTTTAGTAGTTAATATATATGTGTATAGTCATATCTGTTTGGTAATGTTTGATATAAACTGGTTTGGACTTAATATAAAACACTGCTATGGCCATAGGGATTTATGATTTAATTAAAGGTTCTTCAATTATTTTGTTTTTTATAACCAAAACCAATTGTTTTTATAGTGTTGAACAGTTTTTGTTTTTCAATGAACAACTTAAAAATTATAATGTTATTACCAGTAGTGATGATAAACATATTGGAATTTTAATTAATGAATTAAAGTACACAATTGTTATCGGTACACCAAGTTCTATTACACCACCTTGTTTCTTTTAATCAAATCAAGGAATAATGAAATCAACTAATTTGTATTGACTTTTACATCATAAAACCACCAATATTAATCACTTCTTATCTAATTTATCGCTTTAACTGTTACCAATTAATCTCGGATTGTTCTTAGGTTTTATTATTATGTTATCAACCTTTTAATAAGAAGAACAACATCCTGATACAACGTTCATAGAGCTCATTGGTTGTTTTTTTGTTAAGATACGTGTTAATATTAGACTTTATCTAAATAGTATTACTTATTGTCTTAATTGTATAATATCAACATTAATGATAAATAATTTATTTATGTTAGATAGTATTGATTACAATGTTAAATTTTATGCTTTAAAAACACGAATACAACAGTTTATATTATATGTGGGTATGAAACACTCGATTTGGTTACAAAAATATCAATAAGACAACATGGTTATTACTTCTTATTTAATCTAAGCATTTAATGGGTTTTTTTATCCATTAATATTCGTTGTTTATATTATACTGCATTACTTATACCTCTTTTTTTGAATTCGATACAACAAGTTCAATTAATTGTTAATTTTGAATGAAGTTATCGGTAAGATATAGGTAAGTTGTTACTAATACATCTAAATTATAAGTTTTTTAAATAGATTTAGTAACCTATTAAATTAAATATTGGTGATAACAACGTTCGTGGATAAAATTCTTTATGATAAATAGAAATAGTTATATTATTTCAAATGTTTTAGTTAATTTGTGGGATAAAAAATGTAATTAATAACAATGACCTTAGAGATTACTAACATTTTTTTGTTAATAATTGAACCAATTCTTCTAGTAAATTTGGATATTCTTAACAATCCGAACTAAAATTTTAAACTATTAACACCATTCATCTATTTTGTCTTTTATCGAAGCTTAGAAATGAAGATCCTAGATTGGATCAATAGAACACGAAAACTGTCAACACATCAATTATTATTATGAATCTTTGGTTAAATAACAATTAAACTCACCATCGATAATGATTTATGTTGTTGTTATGTTTTGTAATTAGTTTATTGCAGATAATACATCTTAGTTCGATAAGTAAATAAAATTATAACGATTGACTTCTGTTAAATCAAATATATTATCTCATGATTTAAATAATGACGGAATGAAATTATATCTGGATTTTTTAAAAACAAAACGAATAGCTACTTGTTTGGTAATTCTTTAGAAGAAATACATTGGAATTATTAATCTCTGATTATTAGTATTAAATTATCTTAAACAATAGAAGTTATTGAACAAATTATTTATTTTTTTTTTTGATTAATTAGAATTAAAAATATTTATTAATTTTGTTAGAATCGGATATGATAGGTTAAAAACTAATCTTTTTTAAAAACTGATTATCAATTCTATTAATACATAATAATTCGATATATATTTGTTATCAGCCGAATCTGATAATTTTATTATTATTAATTGACTTATATGGATAAAATCTTTCGATGAATATTTGTTATTTAATATAATTTATTCAATATTATAGACTTTTTTTGTTTTAAATCTATTGTATATGTGTTGTTGTTATCGTTGATACCTTGAATAAAATCAAAGTTTAAACACTAAAATCCCGATCTTAATTAGATACTAATACAGTCTTAGTAACAAGTATTGTTAGATTAAACAGAACATTTTAGAGCTAATAGTAATCACAGATACAAAATAATTTAATTAGACTATTTTTTAGTTTATGTTATACTTTATATTTTAAATAGTAGTAAATCTATTAGATAATATTAAAATCAGTTTAAAATTTATTATGTTAACTCGATTGATGTCAAGAAAATACTTCTTTTTAAATAAACAAACCATCTGTTGTTGGACGGTTGTTTTTTTTGGTCAATATATTCAGTTAACAACATTCAGTATTAAGAATATCCATCAAAATAGTTACTTGTAGTATCCGATGATTCACTTACATGTCGATGATATGACTTTGGATTAAAATCTGAATCACTTTGTTAGTATTAAGATGAAGAAAGAAATGGTAAGAATAAGTCGATGAATAAAAGTACTATTAATAAATTAATTGGATACAACATGTGGTTGTTGTTGTTTTTTAAATAAATATGTTGTATTATTATTTAATTTGTTATTGAAATATGGTGTTAATTCCTATAACTATTGATTATAATGAGTTTCGAGGGTAATAACATCGATGTTACCGAAGATTATCAGTGATATAGAGACGATTAGTTGGTATAATTGATGAAATATGTAAATCATTAGTGAATTATTGGGAAGTAGTTTAAATAGTAATTAAATAAACCTTTCTAATAACTATGAATAGAAATAATCGGCATGGAGAGGTAAATATGATTGACATAACAACAATCTGATAGATTATTGGATGTAATTTGGTTAAAATTAAGGTAATAACAAAAAAACTACTCACTTCTAGTAGAGATTAATTTAAATGAATTAGTTATTTATTCTAAATTATATAAGTTACATGGTAATGGCGGTTAAAACAAAATCCTAGGATAATAAACGGTTCTTGTTTCTTGAATAACTATCGGATAACAAAACGGTTGCTTTAGTGATGTCGTTATCAATTCTCTTCAGAAAACCTAATCTGTTGTCTTCACAAATTCCTTTAACTAATTTAATCTTATTTATAAACTCTTTTCTAATTGTTCTAATACCCGTTTTGTATCTTTCAAACATTTTAAACAATTCATTTGAAGCAATTCTCCGCCTCTGTGTTGTTAGTGATGGTAAGCTTAACTTAATACGGTCATCGGTGATTTCGATGTTAATGTTTGAATCATTTGAAAGAAGTAATGGAATTATATCAGTTATTTTAAGTTTACATATTGGTCGAAGTTCAATAACTGTATCAGAAACATGACTACATTCATAAAAAACTTTCAATGGTTGTTTCTTTGTTGTTTTAATTTCGTTAACAACAGATACATCAAGTCTCGATGGTAAAATTTTATTAGACATTAGATCAAATTTCTTTATTAAGTTCAACAATGATGAATTCAGTTGTGAATATACATCTTCCGCTGTTAACTTTTGGTAGTCTAACTTCGGTTTGTACAAATAATAAGGAATAACTTTGATTAATCTGATATTTGTTTAGTAAATAAAGAATACATATTAAATTGTAGAAAACAAAGTAATTCAGGGATACGAGCCGATAGTATTTAGGTATAAAATCTTAGTAAGATCTGAAATATGTTAACTCTGAGTATAATGTTGATGGATTAATGGGGTAAAAACAAATGGACTTTGAGTTGCCATTTTCCATTGTTTTGATAACATCTAACTATAGATTTTAAGGTTTAATTAACTAGGACCAAACCACTATGTCGTTGGTTTTATCTGTTATATTCGGCTATAACTTGGTTTTTAAACGTTAAAACAAACGGTCAAACGTTTGATCAACGAAGTAATGAACTAATAATTGGTCTGTTGATGTTAATCGATAGGTGGGATGGTTCTCTAATATTATTGAAATAGTTAATAAGTTTTAAAAAAATAGATAATAATTCATGTTTGTGTTTTCTTAACAAATTAATGGTTTGAAACCTATGTTAACAATTCTGGCTATTGCCAATATTTAATAATAATTTATATCTTATTTATATTCAATGGTTTTGAATAGGAAATTAATTTTATTAAACTAATATTAGATCATTTTGATTTTATCTGTTGGTTTTTTAATCTTTATAAGTTTTTAAATTGGTATTATTTAATTAAAGTGATTCAGAATATAAATACATTGAGACTTAATCGAAAAAAATAATTTATTATAACCAAACATGATTTAAAATCAAGTGTAATAAACCTAAACACTTCATAATTATCAGATGTTTGATTTGGTTTATTAAATATTACGGATAATACTTAGTTAATGAGATACCAACATCATGTTGGTTAATTTTTCTATTATGTTTTATAAAAATATTTAAAATTTATCTTAATTAGAATAAACAACAAAACAATTATATTAACAATAGGTCATAATGATGGTCTGTTGGATGTTAATTAGATAAATTGATATTAATGTTATCAGGTATACAAATTAAGATCAATTATTTTGTTTATGTTAAAATTTATAACATATTTTTGTAGTTATATGTATTGTTTAAAATTGAAATGGTATAAAATCTCCTTTGTTTTCTATTAAATAAGTAGTTATCATATTTTGTTGGTAGTAGTTTAAGTTTTTTTTATTAAGAATCATGTGATATGCTTTGAATTGATAAATTTATAGTATGTTTTATTAAATTTGATATTGTAAATGATGTATAAATAATCTTGAATAATCATAATCTTGGGATATGTGTTCCAGGAGGCTAAACATAAGTTGTTGTGTTTTAACTATCTGTTTTATCCATGGGTAATAATTATATTAAAACTACAGTTTAAATACTAGTAAATTATTCAAATTACAAATGAATAAACGTAATACGATGGTGAATATATTTAAAAATATCAAAACGATGATAACAGAACTAGGTGGTAAATCGGTTGCATTAATAATCTGTATTATTGGATGGTATTTTGGTTTTTGTCTCTGTAATCAATTCAACCGTTGGCAATATGGTCGAACGTTAGAATTAACTTTGGTATCGATATTATTAACATATAAAAATATATTTCATCGTATAACTAATGTTTTAGCTTGATTGAATAATACTGATTTAGAGTTGTGTAAATATAAATTGTCATTAGTTCTTCATAAAATGATAAAAGATGTTAATGAACGGGAAATATATAATTATATGTTATCATCCTTAATAAGAGGTTTCAGTGACGAAATGTTATCACCGCTATTTTATTATTTAGTTACAAATCTTCCCGGATTAATATTATATAAAACATTGTATCTGTTTGATTCGGTATTAAACAACGTAAAGACATTAAATAAATTTTTAACGTTGAATACATATAAAATAAATAGTGTTATACCAATGTGGTTGTGTGTTGTGTTAACTTCTATAATGAATTTAGTAACAATAATCAAAACTAATGGTATTAAAGGATTTAATTTGTATAATCCGTCGCAATGAAGTATACATTTTGTAGTACTTAAGGTTTTGTCTTGGTTTAATATAAAGGTTGATATTAAAAATGGGAATAACAAAATATCAATTGTTGATAAGGGTTTAGATACTAATAAGTGATCACAAAAAAGTGATATTATTGTAAGAGCTAAAACGATACTTAGTTTGTTTGCTATTATATTAACGGTTGTTGTTTTAATAATAAAAGCACTATGGTTAGAAATTTTTGAATCGAATTATAGACCTAATATAAACAGTAAAAATAAAATTCGATAGTATTTCCATTTTATGATAACGGTATTAATATTAACATATCTTTAATAATAAACTAGATATGATTATGAGCTTCGGAGGTTGCATTATGTTAATACTGATATTTTGGTCAACAATTTGTTGGAGTTTATATCGAATTATTTGTTATTGTTATTTTGTTTAATATTATTATATTATTTTGATTTTATATGTAAAATAAATAAATTGGATTAAATATTTATGATGTTTGAAATATCTTTATGTTTATTAGTTAAATAATTACTCGGTCATCTATATTGTAATATAACATAGTAAATTATTAAACTTTAATTATTATATTGATCATAAACTACTTATAAAGTTTACATACCAAGATTCGTTTTTTTTCTTAGTACAATATTATATCAACTAAGATTAATAATACTTGTATAAAATCAATGACATTTTGTTGTAATATTTTATTAGTATATAAGATGATCTAACCGTTGGTTATTAGATGTTAAAGCTTAGTTAATATTTCTATAAGTTATAATTTTATTGATATATTAGACTATTATATCGAGCTATTAGTTGGTTTGAATATTTAATATAAAATACAGATTTAAGAATCAAATAAGTCAACCAATTAGTAGTAGAATTACAACGTTCGTACTAATCATTAACGTTATAATAATTATAATAGAGGGTAATACTGTTTTGAATTAAATAATTAATAAATATATGGGATTGGTAATGATTGAGGAATTAATAACTATTCTTTGATCTAATAATATTTGTTAATCCATGTAATTAATTTGTTATATTTGATAATTGAATGGTTGTTGTTCTAGTAGAGATATATTAGTGTCTATTATCAGATAATGATAGATTAAATCTATTCAATTTATATTTTCTACCTATGTTATCTATTTCTTAGTTGTTATCGGCTAAATTAATCAAAATATTATCAACTTAATTGGTTTATATAACAAAATCTAGTTCTAACATAAGGTTGTACTACAAATGATTAGAATAGTAATAATGTTATGTTTAATTTTTTGTTAGTATTTAATATATATTAATTATTTTTAATATTAACGATCGGTAATAACAACAAGATGTTGAAGTTGGATTGATGTGTGTTTAACCGGTTGACATGTTGTTAGGGTTAAACGGTGTTGAAATATTCACATTTATGTTGTTAAATATAACCAACGTTGGACATCTTGGATGTTGTTAACAAGTCTGGTAGTGAATAGTACTATGTAGATATAAATTTATTATCTATAGTAAAGATTACAGAACATTAACATATGGGAATGATCTGATCTATAAGAAATAGGAACAGTTAGTATTAACTTTTAATAAGGATGGTTGATAGTTCTTGATGATGTTGGAGGTGGTGTATTGTATGTTAAAATGAATAGGAAAACATATAGAAGAACAACATGAATACCAAAATGGTGTAACCATGATGTATATTTCATGGAGATAACAAGGTTGGAGACAACAAGTCAATGATGTTCAGTTAAGTTTGGCAATTATGGTCTTGATGTTTTGTTGTACATTGATTGAAGTTATATTGGGAATTAGAAACATAAATACTTGGGATAGATGGTTATGTTTGGGGTATCTGTGTTGGTGGGTGTGTTAAGTTCAATCATTGATTAATTAGAATCGATAGGAGATAATGGTTGGATGGGATAACAGAAACATGGATTTGATTCTGTGATTTATAGATCATGGACCAAATGAGATTTATTTATCCAATTCCATATACGGGAAGTATCATCCAGCCAGTTAAACTCCATCCTCTACTTCAAATGAAAAGCCAACAGGAGGTTAAGGATTTCTGAGTATTCATGTTTACAACATGTTAACGTATCTTTGGGTTTTTGGATTTAAGTTACTGAAAGTATGGTAAAAATCCCATCATTGTTGGGTTGTTGGTTTTTAAAAGGTTACAATTTTGTTGTCAAAGTTTAATGGTTAGTAACATTGAAGAAATATTTAAAAAAAAGAAATATATGACATGAATAACCATCATTGGATGCCGATGATAACAACCCATGATCGGGTTGTGTTCGTTTGGAATAACCGAAAGAAATGAATCTGAACATTGATGATAAGAAACGGTTACAAATTGTTGAAACAACAAAGTCAACGAGATTATTAATCTTTATAATTACATATGGCGGTTGTTTTATTGATGATGTTAATATGGGATCGGACGTTGGTTAACTTATCAAATGTTCAGTTAAGTTCCAGATCAATACAGCAACGACATGTGTTAATGACTTATAAAATCGAGAATGTTATTCATGGATTATCCATTGGTACAATGTATTATCAGACCGTTGTTAAACATGTCTACAGATTTATCGATATCCAATACCTCAAGATGTCTCCGAACATGGAGATTATAAATGAATTAATTCGGTGTTTGTTCTGAATAATATCTTTAAACTTTATTCGTATCCGTGATTGGGATATCTCCGTTTTTTTGTTTAAACTCCGATAACATGTTATAAATTCTTTCAAGAAATAATAAATCGAACCATTTATTAAATCATGACCGTTTGGATTGGGATACATAATTGCCGAACGTTGTTAGTGTTAATTTTGGACTTATTAATATCATGCTATCGGAATGTTCTAAAGTAACAATTGTTGTGTATAAGTTATGAATTGTGGGAATATGTAATGTTGGCTATCGGTTGTTATTGGTCCGATAATATCAGATGGTGTTTTGGTTTGAACTGTTTAATCCTTCACAAGGTTGCAATAAATTACATCCAAAGTATTAATCGTATAAACAAGTTCCGATCACCTCTTCGTTGTAGTCGTTATAGTTATATTAATATCCTTTATTAGTATTTTCTCATTTCAACGTTTACATGTTGACTTCTTGTTGTTTACCATTAGTATTCAGATTGGTTCGTTTATCATTGATGTTCCAACGTTCGGTTGTTAGGTGTATTCCATAGAACTAATACATGTTACTTACGTGTACAACGTTTGGTGGTTCCATCATCATCGTTGTCATCATCATCATCATCATCATCATCATCATCGGTGTCATCATCATCGTCATAGTTATCATCATCGTCGTCATCGTCATCATTGGTGTCTTCATCTTCATCTCTTTCATCACCACCTTCACCTTCATCACCATTATCTTCTTCTCCATCTACATTGGTCCTGTATTTGTTGGAAACCGTACCATCCTTGTTGTCTTTCTTAGAAATATTTAATAATATAACTAATAAAATAAAAAAATAAAACAACAACCATCTATCATCTTTTAACGAATGAAGAAACAATGACATCAAGTTTGATAACCAATTACGTATACTCTTTAACATTGACATTATGTAATGGTTTATCTTGGATAGAATTAACATTTGGTTGTTGGTATGTTTAAAGGTTGTATCTTTTACCGTCTGTTATGTTAACTAACATGTTTATGATAACGTTTAGGTCATACCTTATTGTTGTGATGAGTTCTATCTAAACCAATAGAATTTTGGACAGTTGTTACATTGATCATTCATGTCCATGTTTAATTGTTGGGATAATGTCACTTCCATGCATATGTGTTTCATAGATGTTTACAACAGGCAAACGATTATCGTTACGTGATATTAGCATGTGATGGGTTGGGAGCATGGACGTTGTTCTTTGAATTTAACATATCAGAATTGTTGTTATTATGTTTAGATCGGATCAAACGTTCAGTCTTTATTTCAAACCTTGGTATTCATGTTTGTTAAATCTAATAACGGTCAGATGTGTACTTGGTTTGTTCGTTAAAACATCCGACCTCTTAATATCTGATCTGGATATAATACATAACTTAATACCACCTGATAATGGTAATACATCCACTATTATGCCAAGAGTTTTAACCAATTCAGTAAACATGTCTTAGTTCGGTGTAATGGAGGTTGGATTTTGTTCTATATTCCATTCAAATTATAAGATAACAAAGATATCGGTGCTTAATATTAATTTCTTATCTAACATAATTAGAATGATATTATAATAATATAGATTTAGTATCTAATAATTAGGTATATGTTGGTTTTTATTAACCATATTGAGATATTATTGTAAACAACATTTTTATATGTAAATTTATTTATAATTACTACCTTGATTTAAAACAACAACAACAACATATAAATGTTAGTTATTAAGTAAATTTTTGGTTTTTATCTAAGCTTAATGAAAATTCTGTCTTTAATCTGTCGATATTAACGGCTCGTAAGCCAATGATATTTCATGGTATACATCAAATCTTGTAAATAACACCGTTTGTTATATCTAGAGATTACTCGTTTTCTGTTATTAATTTTCTATAATCCTCTTTATATTCGGTTATTTAACACTTGATTACTAAATTAAATTTATTTTATATATATATTCTGGTATATTTACAGCTTAAAACTGATATTATACTAACCTGATATTGATGTTATTGTAATCTTATTTTTTAATATTAAATACATTAACATGTTGTCATATCTGTAGTTTTATAAAGTTTTAATTTCTAGAATAAATAGACAACGTCCAAAAAAAACTGCTTAATACAGGTTGTTATGTTAAAATCATCGGATTTTATTTTAAAGACTAAATACCATAATCAATTTTAATAAATTATAAGAACTTTGTTAAATTAATTTCGGTATGATTCATTGATAGATATTAGATCATGGTTAGATGGAAGATGTTATCTCAAAATCCTCGATCATTTATCAACGTTTTCCTTAAATACCTTCGTATTTCTGATTAGTTTATTTATTTTGTTTTGTATTTAAATAAAACCATAAGTTGTAATTACTTTAATTTAATTTTAAAATTTCCAACATCATCTACTTTTATCAAATATTTCATTATTAACACCAAGAATATATTTTATGCCAGATGGTGTGGTTAACAAATTAAACAACCTAAATTTATGTTGGCTTTAAAATCTATCTCATATGATTTGTAAAATCTGGATTCGATTATCTAATTCCCATTATTTATAATTAAATTAAAACTTGTTGTGTTTCTTTTAATATACTAAATATCTTAATTTAACTAATATCATAATATTGATCTTATTTTTAAATATATAATCATTTCTATCAGAATAAATTAATTAATATTATATTCACAGTTTTATAATAAAGTTGATATTTATGTTAATTTTGAATGTTTAAAAACATGAATCACCGTTTTTTTGTTGTTTAATTCATAATATATATTCTTAAATTAAAACCAAACACAACATGGATGTAAGAGTTTAGGATCTGCATGGAAAAATCCTACTTCTTGTTAATAATATTTTATTATTGTTTTTCAATAAAGTATCTTCGGTACTATTAACTTGTTCTTTGGATTAAAAACCTATTCAAAATTAGATCAATACAACTAATTATTTCAATTATTTATTTGTTATTATTTATTATTATATTATTTCTTGTATTAACTAACATATAAACTCCATTCTATCTGTTGCCAATAGCTGTTTACTATTTAAATATTAAAGGAACAGCTCATGTTATTACCAAGAAATAAATTACATTTATAATGTTCCAATGTTGTTGTTTTCTTAGTTATTTTAAATTAATAATCTTATCGTGATGCTTTCGGTTGTCAATTAATCTTTTTTTGTTTATCAAATGTTGTTTTCTTTTGAATTAGATATTATTTTATACTGTAATAATACTTATTAAATGTTAATGATCGGATGTTAGTGTTAATGTGGGAGTTAAATGTTGGTAGTGGTGTTGGTTAGTCATTGAATGAGGTTAAATGTGGTAAATTTTAGTTATGGATTGGAGTTAGCTATTAAAGGGAATTGGATGTGGTTGCATCGATGAATTGTTTAGGATGATTGGTTGTATTTATTTGTTCGAATTTATAAGAATAAGCTGTATTCTTGGGTGTTTAGTTAATCGTTGCTTAGTTTTAATATTGAGTTTGTTTTATCAAAGTACATTAGATTGTATAGTGTTAGTAGGTTTTCACAGTCGGTTATGGCACTATGTGATTGTCCATTAGATTTTATTTTATAACGTTTACATAAAATACTCAATGAGTTACGTTTACCTGGAAATAAGTTTCTCGCTAACTTTAATGTGTCAATCCATTGGTTGTTAGGTATGTTGGTTAATCCTATTCGTGTTAACTCGTTGTTTATCATAGCAGCATCAAAAACCGCATTGTGGGCTACCAATGATCGATTTTTAATTAAATCCAGAAATTGGTTAACACGGTCCTTGAATTTTGGTTTAGTACTAAGAAATTCATTTGTTAAGCCATTGATTGCCATAGCCGATGTACTAACTTTGATAGGAAAAGGATTGAAATAACTATGAAAAACTCTAGATGTTCTTTTTCCATTTATCATCTCAATTGCAGCTAATTCAATAATTCTATCATGCTTTGGATCCAAGCCTGTTGTTTCCGTGTCGATTACAACTTCACAAACACATGTAGTTGTGTTAAGTAATTTATTCAGTTTTATCATTTTAATTAAAGTTATAACAATGTAATGTTGATATATATATATGTTGTGTTTAGGGTAAAGTTGTTTTATATTTGAATATTGTAATAAATTTGATAGCTATAAGGGTTATTGGTGCTTGGAATGGTTGATATTTGATATTATATTGACTTATTGAGATAATTTAAGTAGGAAAACTTAATATGTTATTGGCTATAAATTTATAAGAAATATACAACAATTATCAATTGTTTACAACGTGTTTACATTGATTGAGTATCAGTATTATTTGATATTTTTATTGGTTGGTTTGTATTATTTGAACTTATAATACATTATAAACAGGCATCAAGTGATCGAATTTATAAAATTGAAAACATTAAGAAAATTAGAACTTCTTATTTAACATATGTTAACTAATTTGAATTTAGAACAACGTATAGAATAGTTGTCATTAGGATTTTGTTATGTTTTATAAATAATTTGATTTGATGTTGGATTTTTTTGTTGTTAACTTCCGATTACTTAGAAAGGTAGTTCGATTTTAATTTATCCATGAATTGGAATTGAGTTAAACGATTATCAAAAAAAATGTTGATGTTAGTATTATATGGTAAATATTTTAGCCATAAATTGTAGTTTTGGAGTAATGTTGGATCAATTCTGGATAGTATGGATGTTTGGATTATTATGTTGATAGATATTTTAGTTTAAATATTAGTAATGATAAGTTATATTTGGTATAAATTTGATGGAGATATTAGTATTAATTGTATGAAGAATGATGGTATGTTTCTTTAGATGATTTATATAATAAATTCTTTGTCTGATATATTGTAGAATATTTAGAAATTGTAAAAATGTTAATAAGAAATAACTTGTGGTAAGTCAGTATGTTGACAGGATGAATCGTTAGAAGAGGTATTGACCTGATGGACAATATCCTGTGATCTGTTTTGGATGTTGGAATGTTATAACAGGATGGTTTAGTGAATAAAGTTTTATTGGTTAAAGATGAACGGTGATAAGTTTTTAAAATAGTTAGTTATTAAACAGAAATTATAATGAGTTGATATAGATACATAGGATTTATTGGTTTTGATGTTCGTTGAATTATTGGCAATAACATTGGTTTTAGTATTTAAATTGTAATATGTTTATATGCTTGAATTTGGTATTAGAAATTATTAACATAACATCAGATCATTAAATAATTCTGAATCGTTAATAAAAAACTCAGAATTAATATTAAGGGAATGGAATTAGCAGCTAATGGGTTAATAGAATTAGGAATATCCTTAGTTAATGGTCTTGGAGGTAGATATTTTAATAGTTTAGATCCGTTGTTTGTAGGAATTGGGTAGTTGGATCTATGTTAACCAAAGGTAGAGGTAAAAGAACAAAGGAAGGATGAGTTAGGATGAATAGGTTTGATGATAGGATGGTTAGGCCAACGTTTGGACATAAGACATTAACGGAGATGCTTGGAGGTCGGATTTTGTTCGTAGATATCGATTCTTTTGTATTAATCTAAGAATTCCATGATGGATTAAAACCACAACGTTCCGATAATATCAGATGGTATTCTTTTAATCACTAATAGACGGTCAATCATTGAAGATTTCAGATTAACAACAAAAACAATCACAGATTTAAATGAATTCCTAACTATGTTCGATAAATAAGTTAAAATTTTATTTAATCTAAACAGAGTAACAGATCGGATATTTATCCGCAAGATCCAATACCTCCATCCTTGTTTTTGTTTCAAGCGGTAGTGATACCTTATCTTTATCCTTTATCTCTAACAAAATATCGGCTATCATATCAGCTATTCTCTCAAAATCCTTCTTCTTTAATCCTCTCGATGTACATGCACACGTACTCAACCTTAGACCAGAGGTAGTATTGGTTGATAGCAGATCATTTGGAATGATGTTTTTGTTTGTTGTGATGTAACATCGGTCCAACCAAGAGGTCACTTGTTTATCAGTAAGTTCAAGGTTCTTTAAATCTATCATGACTAAGTGATTATCTGTTCCATTCGAAACAATGTCTATTTTTTTGGTCTTGAATCGTTCAACCATGGCTTTAGCGTTTTCAATTACAGATTTTGCTCAGATTCTATACCCATCTTGTTGTGCTTCGAGGAATGCCACTGCTTTAGCAGCTATAATGTTCATCATTGGTCCATCTTGTAATCCTGGAAATACAGTATTAGATAAACGATTAAATAATTCCTGCTTGTTCGATAATATCAATCCACCATGAGGTCCTCTCAAGGACTTGTGTGTTGTGGTTGTAACAACATCGCAATGATCGATTGGTGAAGGTTGTAATCCGGTGACAATTAGACCAGCAACATGTGAGATGTCAGCTAGTAGAAACGAATCAACTATATCAGCCACTCTTCTGAAAGCTTTTCAATCTATTGTTCTTGGATATGAGGCTGTACCAACGATTATAAGCTTCGGTCTATGCCTTATGGCAACGTTTAGAACCTCATTCATATCGATAAGACCAGTTTCAGGATTAACACCATATGATACACTCTTGAATCATATTCCGAATCTATTTTCTGCTGATTCATGTGTCAAATGTTCACCGCATTTAAGATCCATTTCCATGATAGTATCTCCTGGTGACAGAAGTGCCAACATTACTGCTTGATTCATTTGACTACCAGAATGTGGTTGAACGTTGGCATATTCACATTTGAATAAATGTTTGGCTCGGGCTATTGCCACTCTCTCTAATTCATCGGCAAACATACAACCTCCATAATACCTACATCCAGGATAACCTTCTGCACATTTATTGATAAAAACGTTGTTTTGAGCTTCTAGAACAGCCCTTGAAACCAAATTCTCTGAAGCTATAAGGTTTACACTTGTTGTTTGTCTAATGAGTTCATTTTTCAATATCGATTCAACCATAACATCAGATTTTGATAGACTTGTTTTAAAGAATTGATTTACCGTAACAACGTTCATGTTAACTTGTCGTTTTAATTGAGATATTATGATTAAGAACCGTTCTCATATTCGTTTGATGGTGTTGGTCATCGGTTGACCGTTAATTTTCCAAATATTATTGGTTGACATACTATAAGTGGGTACTTCCATTATTAATGTTGAAATAATGTTTGTTTATTACTCTGATTAGACCAAAAACAAATGAAGTGACAATTATATGTGTTTAAACGTTTTGAATTAATGGATAACGAGTATTTATCACAACTGATTGATGGGTTGGAATTTTGGTATCCAACATTATTGTTCTTACTTAATGTCATTATATTTGTTCCATATTTAGATCTAGAATTTTTTCTACCTTCAACATACTTCAAATCTAATAAACTAATAACCAGATGGTATCTAACTTCTGGTAAATTCTTCACACAATCTCCTCTAACGATTACTGCTGAATGTTCTTGTAGATTATGGCTTTCTCCTGATATATATGCTATTATTTCTTTTCTATTATATAACTTCACTTTAGCCACCGTTCTTAATGCGGAGTTTGGGTTTTTTGGTGTTGTTACATAAGTTCTAATACAAATCCCACTTCTAAATTGAGTACCATTTAAGGTCGGTGTATTACTTTTCTTTGTGTTTTGTGTTCTTCTTCTTTTTATGAGTTGATTTATTGTCATCTATAAATTCTCTTTCATAACCTATATCTGTTCATTCATAAATATTATCCAGAATAATAATCATTATTCCTAAACATAATTTTATCTTTTATCCTACTATCTCGTAATCCTTGTTGGGTGTTGTAGTTTCGATTGCAACTTTATTTATGTCTTCAAATGAAATAACTGATAACGTTGGTCTATGACCTTTAGTTACCATCTATAACGATGGTTAATAATTTACTTTATATCTTTAAATACCAATCGTTCCTTCGGTTAAAGAACTATTAATAATAACGATTAGTTCTAAAACAACATCCGAGGGGTATAACTCCATCTGTACCTTTGATGGTAATCACTAGGAATCAGATACATTTAACACATCAAGCCATTTACTTCGATTAAACCAATCTTGCTGATATCGTTGTTAATTTTTATCAACTATTAATTCCGATTAACTTATTACAACATATTTTTACTTCGGATTTATATATAACAACCTTATTGGTCTTAATGGAGTATTGGTTTGTTGTTATCGATTGTGTAGGATACAACGGTCAGGTATGTTTAACTGTTATTACCTGAATTTTGAACCAAGTATTATGCTAACAAACAAATAACATGAAATCAAACCATTCATTCCGAGATCAAACGTTAGAAGTCTAACATTATTAACAATTTGATAGATGTTGTTATGGTGTGTAGGTTGTAGTTAGAGAAAAACTTATGTTAAACACTTGAATTTCAGTTGTGTTATACATTTATTTTTTTTTTTTGAATCTAATTACATCCATAGGATTTATATTTTATCGATGAATAAACGATCCAATGTAATTAAAAACTATGAGCCAATCGGTTGTATTATTCGAACAAATATGATCTCGAAATACACGGATTATTCGATTGTAACTATTACACATGAAATGGAATACTTATGTTATTTATGATCGTGGATTATAAAAAAAATCAGGATGAAGTTAAGAAACTGTTTTGTTCTTCAAATCTTTGTCAATATTTGGATCAAGTTAATAGTCTATCTGTGTTGTCACAACAAAATAAGATAACATGTATAAAAGAAAAATCTCTAACAACTAAAATAACTGAGTTTACTGCACGAGATGTTGAACGATGACATTTAGCTAAGATATGTCCAATTGAATCACCGGAAGGTCAGAACATTGGATTGGTTTTATCACTAGCTTCTTATGCAGGAATAGATATAAATGGGTATATTACAACAGGTTATTTCAAAGTGTATAACAAAATAATTACCAATGATGTTGTGTATTTGAATTTCTTTGATGAGAAAAAATATGTTATAGCAATACCATCGAAATGAGATTTAGATAAATATGTTTTTTGTGTTGATTCTAATAAAGTTAAAGTGGTTGAAGCAGAAAACACAATGTTGGTTATTCCAGCATGATCACAGGTGTTTTCACCTGCTGTTTGCTTGATTCCATTCCTTGGACACAACGATCCAACAAGAGCATTAATGGCTGCGAACATGCAGAAACAAGCCATACCGTTGTTATTTCCACAATCCCCATTAATCGGAACTGGTGAAGAAACTACGATAATGGAAGCTTCGAATCAAAATGTTGTTGTTAAATCAGAAAGTATCGTTTACAGTGTTGATTCAAAGAAAATAATTATTTATAATCCTACAACTGCTTGTTATCGGGCTTATAACTTGTTAAAATCAATGAAAACGAATCAAGAAATGTGTTTTAGACTTCGAGTTGTTGTTAATCGTGGTCAGGTGTTAAGACCTGGTAGTATTATTGCCGAATGTCAATCAAGTTATGATGGAGAAATGAGTTTAGGTATTAATCTTATGGCAGCATTTATGTGTTGGAAGGGTTTAAGTTACGAAGACTCAATTGTGTTATCGGATAGAGTTATCTCTAAAGGATTATTTAATTCTCTTCATGTATTAGATTTAGAAGTAAAAGTTTATGAAACAAATTATGGAGCAGAATGATTAACAAACAAACCAGTAGGAGTTTCAAAAAAAACCTATCAACATTTAGGACCTAATGGCATAGCAAAGAAGGGATGAATATTAAGAGAAGGTGATATTTTGGTTGGCAAATCAACTCCAATAAAAGACAACAATTTGTATAATAAAAATAATATCGATGATAAAGCTACCAATAAAGGTATTAATTCTAAAGATAAGGATAAGTTCATTAAAAACACTTCATTTAAGATCCCAATGGGAATAAGTTATGCTACAATTTTGGAGGTAAGTAGAACCAATGATAGAGGTAACGATTGATATCTGGAAGGAATATATGAGGAATATTTATATCGAAAGTTTGTGATAACAAAAACTTATGTTAGAAGGTGTTATATGTTGTTAAATCGTTTAATGTTATCGCTTGGAAAAGATTTGGAACAGTTTTCATTTGTTTTAAGTGAAGAAAATATTCGAAATGGTTTAATGTTGTTGAAGAAGAATTATATTCGTACTTTGAAAAACCTGGATTCGGTTTTATTTAATAAGTTTAATAACCGTTTGCTTAGTGAAACAACTAAACTTGATCAAAAGGTACTGGAAATAATAACTATAACGTTATTGGTAAAAAGATCAATAAAGGTTGGTGATAAGATATGTGGACGGCATGGCAACAAAGGTGTGATATCGAGGATAGTTCCGGAGAAGGATATGCCATTCATGGATGACGGAACAACGGTCGATGTTATATTAAATCCCTTAGGAGTACCATCTAGGATGAACATTGGTCAATTATTGGAAGCTAATTTTGGTTTAATTAGTTATAAATTGGGATTAGAATTTAAGAGAATATTGGATTTATATTATTGAAGTAAAAATGAAAATTATTTGTGATCAATCATACCAAAACTTAAAGAATTATATCCAAATATTAAAAATTATACAAAAGATGTCATTTTGTTGTTAGTTTCTGAGTTATCAAAGGGTGTTAAGGTATCATGTTCAAATTTTAACTTCGATGTCGATAAAAATATCAAACATTGAACGGAAAGACTAGGATTACAAGATTGGAATGGTCAGATCCAGTTATATGATGGTAAAACAGGTTTACCTTTCGAAAGAAAAACGACCGTTGGAGTTATTTATATGTTAAAGTTAAATCATCTTGTTGATAATAAGATGTGGTTCCGATCAACAGGACCATATTCGGTTGTAACTCAACAACCACTGAAAGGTAAAGCAAACAGAGGCGGACAGAGGTTAGGTGAAATGGAGGTATGGGCGTTGCAGAGCTATGGTGCTGCATTTGTTACAAACGAAGCATTAACTGCTAAATCTGATGATGTTAAAGCGAGGAAAAAGTTACATGATAATCTGTTGGCTGGTCTTCCACTATTAATTAATTATCAAAACGAAAGTATGTTGGTATTATTGAAAGAATTGTTTGCTATGGGTGTTGATATAGAACGGACGAAATAACAATGTTAAAAGATTCGAAGAAGGTATCAGGTATTAAGTTTAGAATAGCCTCTCCAGAGGCCATAATGGCTCATTCTTGAGGAGAAGTATCCAATAGTGAGAGTTTTAATATAAAAACCAACAAACCAAACTTGGATGGGTTGTTTTGTCCAATAATCTTCGGTTCGATTAATACTAACGAATGTTTATGTAAAAAACCAACCATAAATGAGGGTTCAAAATGTAAGATATGCGGTGTTGATGTTGGTTTAGGAAAACGGGCTGTTCGTTCAAGGTTCGGTCATATAAGTTTAAATGTTCCAATAGTTCATACTTTGTTTTATAAATCCGATCCTAATGTTATAGCGATACTATTAGATAAAACAGAGGATTTTGTTAAAGATTTAGTTAATTGTAACTTGCATGTAGTTGTTGAGTCCTGTATTGAAGAAGTGAAGGTTGGTCAAGTTATAACTTCCGATGAGTATAAAAAGTTTTGAAAAGCAGGGATAAAAGCATTAACTGGTGGGATTGCCGTGTTGGATCTATTATCGAAGGTAAATCTAAAAGAACTCAAACGTTTATTATTGAAACATCATGACGAATCTACAAGTGAAGAAGTATTAGAGAAACTTAATGAGAAGTTGGAAATAGTAAATGGATTTATAAATGGAGATGTTTCACTAGATCTATTGGTAATAAGGTTGTTGTCGGTCTTACCAGTTGGTTTGAGACCAATGTTTGTTTTAGAAGGTGATAAGATGATAAATTCAGATTTAAACGAACTATACAGACAGGTAATCGTTGATAATAACGTTGTTTCGTCTGTTTTAAGCAGTATGGAAAAAGATTCGTTTATTGACTTCAATGAATATGTCGGATGTTTGGCCAATTTACAATCAGCTGTTGATGATTTAATTGATAATTCATCGAATTCTAATAAATCAACTGGTTACAACGTTGGTTCACTTAAATCGTTGACAGAAATATTAAAAGGTAAAAGAGGTAGATTTAGATACAACATATTAGGTAAGAGGGTAGATTATTCAGGTAGGAGTGTGATAGTACCAGGTCCAGATCTATTATTAGGTGAATGTGGGATACCGGAGGTTATGGCTTTAGAACTGTTTGAGCCATTCATTTGTGCCAAGTTAATGTTGGAAGATGGGATAACGAATGAACACTTAGCTAAAATTAAAATGAAAAAGGATTATAGGTTAACAAATAAAATATTAAATGAAGTAATAAAATATTGTCCGGTGTTGTTAAACCGAGCTCCAACGTTGCATAAGCTAAACATTCGAGCATTTTGAGTTAAATTAACAACCGAGAGAGTTATAAGACTTCACCCATTGTTATGTTCTGGTTACAATGCTGACTTCGATGGTGATCAAATGGCAGTACATGTTCCACTCAGTTTACAAGCCAGACTGGAAACTATATCTTTGTTAATGTCATGAAAACATGTATTACATCCGGCCCATGGTGATCCATGCATCCTGCCATCCCAAGACATGATCCTTGGCTTACATTACATGTCGTTAACTTCTGGCGTTGAAAAAGATGTGTGATTATATTCATATTTGGAAGTACACAAGTTTCTAGAGAATAGAATAGTAGGTTTACATGATAAGGTGAAGTTTGTAATCAGCGGAGATGTCTCTATTACAATATCGTCAACACCAGGTCGTTTGTTAATATCGGAGGTTGTTCCAATAAAATGTAAGTTTTTATATGAATGATCATTTCCGAACTTAAGTAAACAATTGATTTCAGAGCTTGTTGATTTGGTTTTAAAAACATGTGGTAAAAAAGCAATGGTTAGATTTTGTAAACGTTTGATGGCATTGGGTTTTAAGTATTCAACGCAGTCCGGGGTTTCTATTTCTATGATTGACTTAGTAATGCCTGCGGGAAGGAAGATACTTTTAAGGAATATACGAAAACATATAACAAACCTATGACCTAATCTGTTTTTAAATAACAAAACCCAACAAAATGGGTCGATAAGTGATCAAGACACGTTTTGATCTATATGACAAAAACTATTAGTTGATATAAATAATAGTGTTAATTTAGAACTTCAACATAAAAGAAACCAATGATCAGGAATAAAAATTATGTTGGACTCGGGAGCGAGAGGAACATGGTCTCAAGTTGGACAATTAATTGGAGCTAAAGGAAATATCATTGGCTTAAACAACGAACAGTGTAAGATGCCGATTCTGAGGTCATACATTGAAGGTTTGAACTTAATTCAGTTCTTTTGTTGTTCATTTTCATCAAGAAGAGGTTTGGCAGATGCCAGTCTAAAGACTGCAGATTCTGGGTATCTAACAAGGAAATTAGTAGAAGTATCAAGAGAATGTTTAATAGGGGAATTAAATTGTAAGACAACCTCTGGTTTAAGAATTGATTTGGATATGGATCTGGATTTTATTAGGAATAGATTAATTGGTAGGTTTTTGTTAAAATCTATATATGTAAATGGTATTTTAATAGCAAAACGTAATGAGTTAATAACCAATAATAATATAAGAAATATACTAAATAATTGTGGTAATAGCCTTTGGATCAGGTCTCCTCTAACCTGTTATTCGAGGTCAGGTTGTTGTAAATTGTGTTATGGAATAGACTTAGGATCAGGTCGGCTTGTAAAATATGGGGATTCGGTTGGTATGTTGGCGGCTCAATCGATCAGTGAACCCGGAACCCAACTTACATTAAGAACATTCCATGGCCAATCTAATCACAAGAAAAACACAGTTGTTGGGAATATACATGATTGTTTGATTTCAGCCTATTCAGGAACAGTAATAATTAAAAATCTTTCATGTGTTTATTCTGAATCTTTAGGTACAATAGTGGTAAATACTAATTGTGAATTATTGGTACAACAAAACAACGTTGTAGTTTTTAGTCAGATTTTAACAAGAGGTACCAATTTGTTGGTTTCAAATAACACCAATGTTGGTGTTGGTACTATACTGTGTTTTAAGAACATGGTCGATGGTGGGTATATTTCTTTAACCAAGGGTATAGTAGTATTTAAGAATTTAATGTATAATGTTAATGTGTTTAAAAATGTTGATAAAACAGGGATAACACTTAACACTAATTTCAAATTGTTTGATCGTTATAAAAATTTCTTACCATTAGTTTGTTTGAAAGTAAATGAAAACTTACTTCTTAGTTGCTTTGGTTTCAATCAAAAAAAGGTGAACTTGTTGATATGACCTAGAAAGATGGTAAATACTTTTGATATTCTTTTAGAAGAACAAAGAAAAAGATCAAGTCCTGTTGTTTCAACCGAAGAAGAGACATTAACAAGACTTTCAAAGATGTTTGAGGATAATGTTGATGGAGATGATTGTGCGGTCTTGGCTAATGTTAATGGCTGTTTAAGATATGGAAATATAGGTACAGATGATGGTTCATATGTTCTAGATTCTTCATTAAAAACTCAGAAACCAATAGTTTATCACTTACATAACGATGATGTTATGGTTAACAACAACCAGATGTTAAAACGGGGTGATTATATTGTTATGGGAAGACCAAACCTTAAAGAATATGCCGAAATTTATGGTTTCAATCAATTTTTTAATTATTTCATTAATGTTGTTCAAGAAATTTATAAAAGTCAAGGTATTAATGTTAATAGTAAACATATTGAGATAATTTTGAAACAAATGGTAAATGTTGTAACTACGTTGGAGCCTGGAGATCTACTTCTGGACCCGATAAAGTCATTGAAATGACATGAAATGTCAAGAAGTAATTCAGTTGCTTTAATGTTAGGATTGAAACCGGCGGTCTTTGTTCGGAGAATTATAGGCATCAACGAGATATGTTCGAATTGGACATCCATACTCTCTGCTATCTCGTTCCAAGGTTCGATAAAACCATTAATTAAAGCCTTAATAATAGGAAAATCTTATGATGTCACTGGTATAAAGGATAGTTTGATATTTGGTAAACTACCTCCATTTGGTACTGGTTTTTCGTATCGATTTCATAAATAAATTTTGTTTCATTAAAAAACTTAATTTTAACAACAACCTAACATAGGATAAAACAACAAAATAATTAAATATAAAAATTTGTATGTTGGTTTTAACAGAAATTACATATGTATATGTTGATTAATTGAAAAACTTTAAACAATC
>NZ_CM008793.1:0-29603 GCF_002774925.1 Candidatus Hodgkinia cicadicola | reverse complement strand
CCATGACAACGTTTTTCTTATAAATTTTCCGATATTATGTATACCAATGGTCCTGTTTTATTAAATAAACGTTTAGTGAAGGTTGTGTTGGTAACATTTATATGAGCCATTGTGGTATCATACCTTAATCTTTATTAGATTTTGTTTTCTTCATCCCATATGAACAGATGTTTGAATGTTTTTTTTAAGCTAAGTTGTGTATGGTCTCTCATCGTTTGTATGAAGAACTCTTTCTTAGAACACTATCTATTATCTCTCAAGCCAACCTCAATCATGCGGTTACTTCTCTATGTTGTTTCGTAGCATCGACCAGTCATCTCAAACCTAATCCCAACCTTCTATCGGTAGGTATATCTGTTGGCATCAGATGTGAAACACCATCAACTCTCATATTTCTAACTTCTATATATGGTATAACATTATCGATTGTTTTGTATAAAACCTTTAATGGATTCATGTGTAATCTGTTATTTATATAATCTAATACTTTTTTCTAAAACCAACATGACCATACGTTTCTTATCATCTTCACATTATGTAATTTATTAACTTTGATAATATCGAACACTTATCAGAACAAGAAAACACATTATTTATTAACCTTGCGGTTCCTTGACATTGTTGTTTTCTATTCATTGGTGTTATTTACGTTTCGTATTAGAATTCATGATGTTCTTAGTATATTTATGTTTATAATACTTTTACTTAATGGTCCACCTATGATAAATCTTCTAACATACTCGTATCTAACAATTATCATGGAATATTTATTTACCAATTATATACTTCATCTTAATATATAGTATCCCATCATTGTCATTGTACATTTTTTGTTTTAATTTTCTGTTAACAATATAAATATGTTTGGCTGTTGTTAAAACCAAAGATACTTGTTAGTTAGAAGTTATCTTCCATTTGAAGAGAATATATCCTGTTCACTAACCATTTTATATCTAGATCTTTTCATTAACAGGATCACTTTCGTTTAACATTTTACTTTCAATCAATCTCCGTTTACTTACGAAACCAGTACCAACCAATGGTATCTTTCCTAACATGATTTTATCTTTTATCCCAGATATTCCATAATTATTACCAGATATTATAGCTTTAATTACTGTTTTCATTGCTCCTTGAAAGGAGATAGCGGACAGTATAGACCCTTGGTTTAAACATGAGTCTGTTATACCAACGATTTGTCTAATACCTGATGCCATCTTCCGTTTTAGTTTATTAATATGGTTATTAATTAAAGAAATATTCTGTCATCTGTAACAACATCCGACCATCAATGATGAACTACCTGGATCGGTTATACTTACTACATTGGTCATTTGTCTTAAAACCATCTCAATATGTTTACTGTTAACATTAACTCCTTGGTTTCCATATATTTCTTGAACAATGTTAATAAAATAATTGAAGAGATCATTGAATCCATATACTTCAGCATAATTCGATAGATCGTGATCTCCATGTAAGATGATTTGTCCTCGTTTTATCATTTTGTTGTCTTCGATTAATAGCTTAACATCTAAATCAGAGTAAACAATAGGTTTTTCGTTGGTTTTTATCGGATCAATGACAAACGATCTGTTACCATTTCCGCTGACTCCATGTTTTAATAATCCATCTATTGGACTAATAATTGAACTGTTGTTCTCATCAACATTGTTATCAAACAGCTTCGATAATCTCTCGAAATCTTCTGTTAATGTCATATCGATTACATCTTCATCTTCTACTATATTTTCTGAGATACTATCAAATGATCTTATTAATTCATTAGGTGTAATTATAAATTTATTTCTATTACCAACGGTAACATAATACAACCGTTTCATTCTACCAACGTTTAGTCCAATCAACGATAACTTACCCATAACAACACTTGGTTTAACATTAGTAACAATTTTTTTAATTATATTAGTTGGTTCTTTCTTAATGTTTAGATGATACACTAAGTTCTTAAAAAACGACCGACCATTGGTTAAGCTTAATAAACTTGTTGATCTAATACAATTGAAACATAATATCTCTTCGGATTCAACGTGTTTATTATTCAGAACTAACAAATGAGTACCTCTTGGTAGTTTATAACTCCAGATTTCAATATCATCCTTCATAATTGATAGAATACAATTAGAATTAACAACAATTATATCGTTTGATTCAGAAATAACACATGAAATATTCTTAATCTTAATAATACCTGAAAATGGTGACATTAAACAGTTCTTTATCAATTTTTCATGAGTTTTATCACCAACGTTTGATAATCCATGAAATGTTCTTAACGTAAGTTGAGTTCCAGGTTCGCTAATGGATTGGGCGGCTATAACACCAACGGATTCACCCTGTTGGACAACGTTGCCACAACTTAATTCTATCCCATAACAAAGTTTACAGATACCAAACCTTGCTTGACATGTCAATGGAGATCTGATCCATAAATCGTTGTTGTAATTCATTAATATATTACAAATATTATCTTCGGTAATTAGTTCATTCTTTTTAACAGTTATTTTCTTGTTCTTTAATATTGGTTTAGCTAAGAATCTTCCGATCAATCTGTTCTTAATGAATTCGAGATCAATGATTGGTTTAATCTGTAGACCTGTTTCAGTTTTACAATCATCCTCGCTTACTATCCATTCTCTTGTTGATTCAACAAGTTTTCTTGTGAGATAACCGGAGCTTGCAGTTTTCAACGCTGTATCGATCAATCCTCTTCTCGATGAACATGTACAACAAAAATATTGAATTAAACTTAATCCCTCATTATAAGAATTCAAGATTGGTAATCTACATGGTTTTCCTTCGAAGCCAACAATATATCCTTTAGAACCAATTAATTGCTGAACCTGAGATAACGTTCCTCTGGCACCGGAATTAACTATCATTTGAATGGACGTTTGTTTCGAACTATATCCTGTTACTTCCAAATTAATGTTATTATTAATAGCATCCAAGACCTTCGGTCATATTGACAATGGCATTGGAATCTCGTGTTTGTTGCCAATCTTTGATCAGGATGTTGTTATAATTGATCGTATATCCTTGAGAAGGATCTTTTTGTAGCTTAGATTGGAAAGATCGGACGCTGACAATGACATGCCAGATTGTGTTGCATATTTTAATCCTAATCTCATCAGTTTTTCACAAAACGTTGTCATCTGTTTTGATCCATACTTGTTGTAAACCAATTTAATTATGTCAGAAGTTAGTTGTTTACTTAATTCAGGATAGTTCCATTCGTACAAAAAATTACATTCTGATGGAACCAATTCAGATATCAACAAACGACCTGATGTTGATAGTATTTCTGTTATCTTCCCGTTTACAACGGTTCTGAATTTAATCTTGGTATGTAAGTTTATTTTCTTTAAAAACAAAAGTCTATGTACCTCGTTGTATGAAGATAAACATATGTCTTTGTATTCTGGAGATGTTAACGACATATAATACAAACCAAGGATCATGTCTTGGGATGGCAGGATGCATGGATCACCATGGGCCGGATACATTACGTTATTATCAGCCATTAACAACGTTGTAGCTTCGATTCTGGCATTAAAACTAAGTGGAACATGGACTGCCATTTGATCACCATCGAAGTCAGCATTGAAACCAGAACATACCAACGGATGTAATCTTATAACTTTTTCATTGGTTAACTTCACTCAAAAAGCTCTCATGCTTAACTTATGCAACGTTGGAGCTCGGTTTAACAACACCGGACAGTAACTTACTACTTCTTCTAAAATTTTATAAGTTAAATGGATATCATTTTCTAGTATATGTTTGATGGTAGTTTTAGTATTGAATTCCGATTTCAACATTAGTTTAGAATGGATAAATGGTTTGAATAATTCAACAGCCATTGATCTTGGTATCGAACACTCATTTATAGATAAGCTTGGTTCTGGTACTATCACACTCCTACCTGAATAATCTACCCTCTTACCTAGGATGTTGTGTCTGAATCTACCTTGTTTTCCTTTTAACATTTCAGCCAACGACTTCAATGAGGTAGTATTATAATTGTTAGGATTATCAACATTTGAAGAGTTATCAATTAAATCATCAACTGTTTTCTGTAACAATATTAAAGCTTTGATGTAACTATCAAATTTATCAACGTTGTTGGACCTTGTTTCGTTTGTTTTTATTAATTTGTTGTTATTTGCGGTGATAATGTGTTTATAAAGTATGTTTAAATCAGAACTTGCTGTTGTATCATCATCTAAAACCATCACTGGTCTTAATTCAGCAGGTAGAACCGGCAACATCCTTATCACCAATCGTTCCAACTTAAAATTATTTGAAATAAAACCTTCAACCATTTCCAGCTTGGTTCTAATTTTGTGCAAGTGATCATCAGATTTTGTTTGTTCAATTTCTTTAATCAATGATGTTTTGATTTTAGTTAATTGAACCTTTGACAACAGCTCCATGATGGCTTGTCCTCCTGATGCCACTATACATTGTTTCTTTTGTTCTCACATGTTCCTGTATGTTTCGGTTGATATGACTTGTCCGTTTCTATAATTGTTCAGATTAGACCATGTTATGACATGAAGTTTACAATCAATTATATCTTGAACTATTCCAACGTCCATGTTAAGTAATTCGGACAAAATGTTGGGTGTTGGTTTATGAAACAAAGTATGAATTACTGGTGTTGATAAATTAATATGTCCAAACCTCAATCTTGTTTTCATTCTATCAGAACCGAGATATATACCACAAGTTTGACAGATCATCTCGTTGTTTAAATTAGATATTGAACATAGACATTCGTTTTTCTTACCTGGACCGAATATCTTTGGACAAAACAAACCGTCAATGATTGGCTTTCCATTATCGTCATAGGTGTCAGCATTGCAGACCTCACCATATGATCATGACAATATTGTTTCAGGTGATATTATTTTAAATCTAAGACTTGTAATGTTCTTATTAAATATTGATAACATGTTTGTTATTTTGTTGTTTCAATTTCAATACACATTGAGAATAACTCTTTTATCAAAACAGACATACTTTCAATTTGATAGAGATTATATTTTGGTTTACCTTTTAGAATGTTATCTTGGACTTCACGTCTTGCCACTATGTCATCACATTTAGCTGATAACGCTTCATTTAAGAAATAAGCAGCACCATAGCTCTGCAACGCCCATACCTCCATCTCACCTAACCTCTGTCCTCCTAAGTTATCTCTTCCTTTAAGAGGTTGTTGGATTACAATTGAGTATGGACCTGTTGATCTGGCATGGATTTTGTCATCGACTAAATGATTTAATTTAAAAATATATATAATACCTATGGCTGTTGTTTTATCAAAGGGTAATCCTGTTATACCATCATATAATTGAACCTTTCCATTAAAATTAATTGATAATCTTTTGTTAAAATCTTCTAAACATGATTCAAATGGAAATTTAAACAACGGACAAGATATCTTTACTCCCTGTGATAATTCAGACAACAAAATCAGGATCATATCTTTTGATAACTTATTTATGTTTGGATATAATTCAGTAAGTTTAGGTACAACTGTTTTCAATATCCGATCATCATTTGTTTTATAATACATATTTAATACATTTTTGAATTCTAAACCAAACTTATAACTAATTAAACCAAAGGTTGTTTCCAATAATTGACCAATGTTCATCCTAGATGGTACTCCTAATGGGTTAAGTATAATATCGATTGGTGTTCCATCGGCCATGAATGGCATATCCTCTTTCGGAACTATCCTCGATATCACACCTTTGTTACCATGTCTTCCACATATCTTATCACCTGTTTTAATTGATTTATGTACTAATAATTTAATTCTGATAACTTCCAACACAGTACCTTCATCATCTTGATTTTCATTTGTTAATCTGTTGTTAAATTTGGATAACATATCAGCTTCCAATTTATTTAAATAACTTAAGTATTTTTTATGTAATAGATTCAAACCATCTTGAATAATCTTATTATCAGATGAAAATGAACTTGTTGTAAATGGTACCTCTGTGTTGTTAATATGTAATAACGTACAACATCTTCTAATGTATTTCCTTTTAACAACGTTGTAACACCGAATATATTCCTCTAGATCTATATCGTAATAACTTCTATCTTCATCTGATGATCTGTTTACCTCTAAAACCGTTGCATATTCTATCCCATTCGGTACTCTAAATGAAGTATTATATGTTAAATCTATAGAGAATTCATCGTCTCCTTCCTGTTCCTTACCAACCTCATAGTTTTCATCTGTTATGTTAATAATTGTTCCATTATCATTTCCATGTTCCTCATCTGAACTTAATTCATCCCCACATATTTCTTTGAATTCTTTTTTCTTTCGTTCAGCATCAGGTCTTGGAGCCAACTTACCCACTAACACATCATCCTTTCGTACATTGCTACCTACTTTAACTATCCCATTGTGATCCAGATGTCTTCGGTACTTCATTGGTATTCCGTTAATGTTTGGAGTCAACCATTCGTTACCAGATGTTGTTTTCATAACTTTTGTTTCAAGGTCTGTTATGTGAAACGATTTAAAAACACCTTTGTTTATAACATTATCGGAGATTATAACCGAATCTTCGAAGTTATATCCTTCCCAACACATGAATGCCACTAATAGGTTGGCACCTAAACTCATTTCTCCATCACAACTTGATTGACATTCGGCAATAACATCTCCGCGTTTCAATGTTTGTCCAGGATTAACAACAGTTCTTATTCTTTGACACATCTCTTGATTTGATTTTACTACTTGCGGTAAGATATAAACTCTTCTTTTCTGATCTCTTGGTTCATAAACGACAATTGTCTTTGAATCAGCACTAATTACTGTTCCATTATTACATGCTACAACGTTGTGACCAGTATCTCTCATTACGTTGTATTCTTCTCCAGTACCAACCAAGGGAGGTCTTGGATTCAATGGAGGTATTGCTTGTTTCAACATGTTTACTGCCATTAATGCCCTTGTTGGATCGTTGTGTCCGAGGAATGGTATCAAACGAACAGCATGTGAAAACACTTGAACATTCGATACTAAATTTAGATCTATTACGTTTCTATCTGTTACTTTTATCCTATTTCTATTCAAACACATTACTCATTTTCTCTGATCTTTATTACATGGTAAAGCAACGTTTAACCTCATACTTTCAAAATAGTTTAAATATATAACATTTGAATTAATTAGTCCGTTATAAATCTTATAATATCCTGTTGACATGTATCCGTTAACATCAACGTTGACATATGCTGATAATGCTGAAACTAAACCAACGTTCTGACCTTCTGGTGATTCAATTGGACATATCTTAGCCAAATGTCATCGTTTGGTATCTCTTATGGTAACATCAACATTTTGTTGTTTTAATCCACCTTCCCCCATGTACGTTAACTTGTTTCTATGAGATAATTCAGATAAACTATTTACTTGATCGAGATATTGACATAAACTTGAAGAAACAAAGAATTTATCAACATCACTTTGTATTTTTTTAACAGAATCTAAAAGAGTATCAATCATCATGACCTCATCAGTTTGAACGTTTGGATTTTTTATATCTAACACATGTACCAATGTTTTCTTAATAACATCTATTATTACATCACCACCACTCCTTACTATTTGAACATCACAATTGGTATTGTTGAAACCACCAAGATTAACCGATATTTCATTTCAAATTAATATTAAATCTTTTTTTGTTAACAGATCTAAACCAAAGTTCGAATGATTCCTTGTTAACTCATTTAGAAAGATCCTACCTGGAAAGGTTAATTCAACGTTGTTGATTTCTTCATAAGTTATTTCACTTTCACCTTCCAACATTGCTTTATCTAAATAATTGATAACATTTAGAACCTTAGTTGATTTAGTAATTGCTATAGGATTCAAATAATTCAGTGCGGTATGCTTATCTAGAATTATTCTTTCACCTATGTTAACAAATGGAACTTTTGATCTATCAATATAAGTGCTGGTAACGATTCCATTACTTATTTCAAGACAGTGTTCTAATTTCTTCTTACATCTAAACGATCACCTCGAATTATATTTAAACCTACTTTGTTGTGGATTAATTCAAGTTAATTGACATCATTTTCCTTTATAAAAACCTACATCACGTTTTCCAGAAGTACCTTTAAATATATGTGAACGTTTGGTTTTTAATTTTAATAAACTCGTAAGTAGATCGGATTCATGGTTGTTATGTTCTATCTTCGATCCATCGATCCTTAGATAACCGAAATGTTTATCTTTCATGTTTATTGATTCACTTTCTTGATCAAATAACACCGCTGATTGTTTTATTAATTGCATTATTAATGTCTTCGTTGTACCATTTACAGTCAAAGCTTCATCTTTTTGTAGTCTTGGTAAATCCATTAATGGTACATCTAAATCAAATTGACAACAAATAAACATAATATCTTTATCCAGACAATATTGAACAACATTTAGATATAATTCGAACGAAGTTAACTTCTTATCTTTAATAAAGTTATTGGATCTTATTAATTCTAAGTTTCAATGTCCGAAGTCGAATGGGAACAACGTTCGTAAGTTCAGTTCCAGCTTCGATATCTTTATACCTTCGTTGTTATAACAACCTCATAATGTATTCTTATAAAGCCTGTTTTGTAAACCACTATGGTTTAGTGGTATTTTATCAACCAGATCGTTGTTGAAATCAAATCTGGTGTTCAATGTTATAGTATTTCTATTGTGGCATCGAGTAGTTCAAATTTTTTCTTAATAGTGTCAGCTTCATGTCTTTCGATCTGTTCTTTTATCATCTTGGGTAATACTTCTATGAAATCTTTTGATTCTTTTAATCCTATGTTTAACAAATTCTTTATTTCTTTTATAACATTTATTTTATTTTTTCCAATACTAATTAACCTAACGTTGTATCTTTTGTTGTTAACAAGATCTACATGATGGTTTTGATCAGTTTGTACTTTTGTATCAGTATTTCATGTTAATTCCAAGAGTTTTATTAATTCCATCAATTCTGTTACTCTTAAACCAATTATCATGTTAAATATTTCTGTTATCTTATTCAATGGAACAAAATCCAAACACCCTTCTTAAGTTGTTGTGTTTTAGATGACAACAAAAGGTTATCATTGATATTTTGTATTAAGAATACTTGATGATAAATCGTTATTCGTTCCAAAAGTTCTGATCAATTGTATAGATTAAAGAGATAAATTGAACTCAAACAAGATTATATGTTATGGTTTGTTGTAATTGAAACATGTGGTCGTTGTAATTAAGTTAATAAAACACCATGATGGTGTGGATAAATCAGAGAAACAAATAGAACTGAATGAAGTTTGTAAGTATATCTTTGAGATGAATTGTTGTTAGAAGTATATCGTAACAGTTTTATTTAAATTAAGAGAAATAGATGTTAATATTACCAAGACATAGCGGTTCTTGGATGTTGATGTTTTCGTTGTTCTTATGTTTTGTATTCTTCTAATCTAATAGATCTTTCTTATCTTCAACGGTAATGTTATGCCAACGTTGTAACCTTTAAACATGAATCCTTGTAATATTTCGGATAAAACATGTTTAATAAAGATTAATTAATTCCATCATGAATATACAATCGGTTGATTTAACGGTCAACGTTGTTAACTGCATGTAACCTACACCCTATTGATAAAGCATGCAGATCCATTTTTTCCATTAATGCAAGTTCAATGCATGGTGTACTTATCGATCTCAGAGATCCTAATGTTGGTAAACAAGTAACAGATTTTCTTGTCATGAAATCAAGAACTGACAAACCAGATGAAAATCTTGAGGTTGTATTTGTTGGTAAAATGTGATTACAACCTGCTGCATAATCTCCGACAGCTATTGGGGAATGTTTTCCAATGAAGATTGAACCAGCAGAATGAATTCACTTCATCATTTCAAAAGCATTTGAAGTATTAAGATGTAAATGTTCAGGTGATATTTTTTTAACTATATTATATAAAGATGTACTACTCTTACAAACTATTGTTAACCCGTAGTTGCTTCAACTATGTTTTATGTTACTATCTGATGGAACCAAATTCATTAAAGCATTAATGTTTGATCTGACAGCAGATGCTTTCTTCGGAGTTTTGGTTATCAAAACGGCAAGAGCAGATTTATCATGTTCTAATTGAGCAGCAAGATCGACACTAACTTGTTGTGTATCCGATGATTTATCGGCAATAATTACAGACTCTGAAGGACCAGCCAAACCATCTATCCCAACTCTTCCAAACATTTTCTTTTTAGCTGTTGTCACATAGATGTTACCTGGTCCAGTAATCTTATCTACTTTCTTTACCGTCTCGGTACCTACTGCCAATGCAATTATCGCTTGAGGTCCACCAAAGGTGTATATACATTCTACTCCACAAATACTTGCACAAGCCATGAATAAACGTTTATCTTTTATCTTATGATAAGGTGTAGCAACATATATATGTTTTATTCCAGCCAATCTTGCAGGTATTGCACTCATAAACATCGAACTTATATACGTTGTTTCTCCACCTGGAACATAGATACCAATACTTGATAATGGTTTCCAAACAGAACCTAATATTACTCCTTCTTTATCAACATAGAATACGTCTCTAATTAATTGACTGCTATGATATCTCAAAATCCTATCGTATAAAGTTTTAATCTCAAACAAAACCCTTAGGTCCACACCTCTAACATCATGTTCTACCTTTATTCTCAACAATCTACTTGTAACATTATCTAATCGTTTGTTGTAAGCCATTAATGCTTTATCTGAATATTTCAATATTAATTCTTCCATCCTGTCAATCAATTTATCAACATGTTCGTTGTTCAATGTTCGGTCTGCTATTATTCCGTCTATGAATTTATCAAATAATGGTGAATCGGATCTAAGTCTTAGACACATTTTTGTTTCTTACGAGTTAATAATGACAGAAAAATTATGATAACTGACCAATATTTAACATCCACACATATATCAATAATTGAACATATCGGTTGTTTAGACCGATTACATTGAGAACTTAATAAGTTATGATAAGAACATGAAAACGACCAATGACCATTTATTCGATGTGAATATCAGATTGTATTAAAACTATGACCAATTATGGGTGTTTGTTTGCAACAGGTAGATGATGATCGGATTTAATTTTAGGAACAGCATAGAGATGTGTATATGTTTTTAAAATTATTGATAAATTAATGTATGAACATGTTGTTTAATCTGATAATGAACTGAACATGTCAGAAACAGAGAACCAAAAATGGTTTGTAAGTATAATTGATCAACATTTTGATTTAAGATACAACGATCAGATGACATGTTGGGTTTTTGGTAATAGAAAATTGTTTATAATTTAAGTTCATAGATGGTTTTGTCGTTTTGATTTAGTCATATTATCATCGAGTAAGTAACAATCGATATTTCTGTTGTAGATGTAGGTTAAAAAATAAGCAAACAGAGATAACTGATGTATGTTTCAATGAATATATATAACCTTATACGTTGTCCGTTTTATATGATAGAGTCATATTATTAACTGATAACTTGGTATAACAATCGAGGTAACATAGTGGTTGTAAACATTCGAATAAAATATATGCCAACAAGTTAATTCTGGGAGATAGAATTGTTTAAGTTTGAAATGTTGTTATAAAGTTCTAACTGAATTAAATGGTATGGGAACGTTGGTTATGACGGATTTAATCATGTTTAAAAAGATGCTATCGGATGTTGTTATTCCCATTGACGTTAAATAACAGCTTATAATCACTAGGAAATACTCGCTAGTAATATGTTTAATTAATGTTTCGATGGTATTAAGTTGATGTAAACGTGCCATCACCATCTCTCTATCATAATCTCATCAATCTAGTGTAACTACCATTGATAAACATAATTTTAGAAAGTAAGTATACTGCTAACGGAACAAAATCCTGATAATATTTCAACTTAGATCTCCGATAATCTGGACGTTTCCTCATGGATTACATGTTTCAATGTTTTTCTTTCCAATATATTCCCCAATGTTAATCTAAATAACCTCTAACCTTTCAAAGATAGAAATCAATCTACCATGTTTTGATAAGTCTTTCTTATTAAGATTATAACTTCATGGTTTTAATTATTTCACCATTAATCCTAAATAATTTAATAATAACCTTTAATTCTATTATAAATTTCCATCTCTGAGATAAACAACATCCGAACATTCCTTCGATGTTACTCACAGATCCATTGATTTCAATAGCATGATTCATCTCTTTCTCATGAAGACACATCGAACCATGTCTTTGTTGGTCTAACTGATACTGCTTGATTGGGTTGGAACCAACATCCTAAAGCTAAACACCCAAACATGAATTATATTTTACTTTGATGTCTAAAACTGTTAATATTCTTTCTACAAATGACAACAAAATAACATCTCGATCTGGTTTCTATCTCTTAATCGCATTATATATCGATTACGATTAAACATTAACAAACAATCAAACAGATAAATGTCATTGTAAGCACCTCATTCTTGTTTAGAGACATTATTATTACTCCAATTACATTTATTCTATCCTTGGTATATGACTTCTAACTACTAAATGTTGTTAACCATCTCGATAATGAATTCACTTAATCCATCTATTTGTTAACCCTGTTGTATCATCATCGATGTTAATTCCAATTACTGTCCATACCAATAACATCAGATATTAATGACCGTATCAATGTGTTTCTTATAGTTTGGTTTAAGTTTTATCACTTTAATATCATCTTAGTCTAAATCTATTATATCAACAGGAGTTAACTTCTATAACATTATACCCTTCGAACCTTTGGAGGTTTACATCCGTTATGAGATTTAGTGGCAACATCTCTAATAGATGTTATGTTTAAGATCGAAGACTGTAGTACTCTTAACACGACATCTCGATTCGATTCAATACCTTTTATTTCTACCTGAATGTTCTTGATGTTCATTGTTATTAGTTTTTTCAATATTGTTTCCATTGTCATTTGAATAGCAAATGGTGATGACTTTTTCTTTCCTTTAAATCCCCGTTCACCTGCGGAACTCCATAATATCACGTTTCCTTTTCAATCAGAACAGCATATAATAACGTTATTATCTGTTAATTGTATATGTAATACTCCATTTAATCCCTTATCAAACATATCAAACTTATTACAACCTTGTATACTTTCTAGTATGAGCATTTGTTCTAGTTCGTTGGCCTCTTACTGGTAATCCGACCTTATGTCTTAAACCTCTATAACAATTAATATGTTTCAAGTTACTTACATCGGATAATACCTTATATCTCAAGATGTTTTCTAATGTGAGATTTGTTTCTATAAAATGAATAAGCTTATACCTTTGGAAGGTGGACAACGTTCTTACCAAGATTCTTGGATTAATTGATAATAGACTTAAGATCAGACAAGACAGAGGTTCACCGATGCCGTATAAGGTTTGTAGTGCAACGAATATATTCCTGTTTTCAGGTATCCTTATTCCATAAATCAGCATCTGATTATTCTAAATAAGATATAACATCCGAATTAGTTAATCTAATCTCCAAGGTTGCTTTAAGTACAACATTATCCGAATCTAAACCACATTAAAACATCAACCCAGTAACATTTACTTCACCATCTAATAATTTAACATAACGAAGGTTGTTTATATCCAAACGTATCTCTATTAGTTACTAGTTAGAACATTTACAATTACTTGATAACCTGTTGTTCAATAGATTTAAGCTTATAGTCATGGTGATATGGTTACCATCGTTGTTTCTATAGTTTAAACCATATTCTTTGTATCATTTTGTTATATTTGGTAACTATTCTCCTTTATAATTATAATTTTTTGTTTCCAGATCTACATTTGTTGGTACTTTTTTCTTTTACTACATGTTGTTCTTCAAATAATCTTATAACTCTGTCCTGTTTTCTATGGTTGTTTCTCGAATCCAAGATCCGATGTATTTAATTGACAACATTTCAAAGTCTAAACCGTAAGTTTAATTCTTTTAATGCGGTAAATGTTGCTTTGATAACGTTATGCGGATTTCTTGACCCAATGATCTTTGCACTAACATTTTTTATCCCCAATGCATCAAAGATGGATCTTATAGCATTACTTGCTCTTATTCCTATACCATTTCTGTTGTTTCACATTAATACTTTGGTTGAATTATATCTTCCACTGATATTAGAGATAAGTTCTTTGTTCCTTCCGAGAGGAACCTTTAACATGTTGTTCTTAGCACAACGTCCAGACTTTATAACAGCATCCTGTGCTTCGTTTGCTTTGGCCATCCCAAATCCAACACTACCACACATATCTCCAACAACGACCAACGCCCAATATCTGTACTTTCTACCTCCTTTAACAATCCTGCATACCTTTGTTAACTTTATAATTTTCTCATATAATAGAGTATTACCATCAAAAAGATTACTAATCTCAATATCATCAGCTATATTCTTTCTTGTTTTTTTATCGATAAAGTTAGGAACATATTCATCATCAAACTTCTTCCAATATATCTTCAACTATAATATAAAACCCAATGTTCTTAACATGTTTACAACCTGCACTATTCTGCCTTTATATCTATTTGTAAACCTTAGATAAAAGATGCCAGTGGCTAAACAACAACGTGTTATCTTAATAATCAAATTTCCATTAGTTCCATTTACCATGTTATAAATCCCATCATTGATTATCATAACATGGATGGTATCGTTGTGCTTCGAAATATTTAATTCTGTTCTATTACCTCTTTCCAACTTTTAGTTCGAACCTTTGATCTCTATATACTATTCCGGTTCCATTATAAACATTTGTTTTCCTTAACATTTTTAATTTCTTAGCAACCAATGTAACCTTATTTAAACTACAACCTCATATCTTTAATTTGTTACAATTAACCATAAGATTGACCGTTGGTTCTTCTAAACGAAACAAAATTGTATGACTGAATCCAAGTTCGATCTCCAATTTATCTAAACGTTTTGATATTTTATACCCAATACCTCTCATAATCATCCATCTAATATGGCTATGTTTAATACCTTTAATATTATTTGTTAACTTAGATAACTGAAATTTTAAGTTATGAGAACAAACCACGATACAATTATGTTTAATAAAAACATGTTTGTTTAAGTTATTGTTACCAATTGCTCCAAACATTTGAACGTTGGAACCATATAAATAAATCTTTATATCCTTTGGAATAGCATATAGTAATAATTTTTTAGACAAGATTACAGATCACTTCACCTCCAACACAGGTTGGATCTAAATTTGTTTTAATACCACTACTTGTTGATAAAAAATAAATACCAATCTGACGTTTAACTCTTAATTGCTTCTTATTTCAGTATATCCTTTGACCGGGTTTCGATACTTGGACTATATCTTGTATCATATTATGATATCCATTATATGCTAATTCTATTAATATTTCAGATCTATTAATACTGTACCTTAACAGAGATACTCTTTTAACAAATCTATATCTTTCAAATGCCAGTGATAAGTTAAATTTGAACTTAGAATATGGAATATAGATTAAAACCTTTCTTGTTCTGGAACAGTTCTTAACATGTGCCAACATGTTGGCAATTGAATCTATCAAGATGATTTTATCATTCCTGGTAATAAACCTGTGTTAGCTAACTGTTTAATTATTATTCTTGAAATTCCAAAGAATCGATAATAACCTCTAGGTCTACCCGAGATAACACATCTGTTTCTTATTCTAACTAAACTTGCCGTTCTTGGTAAGTTAATTAATGATCTGGTAGTAAGAAGTTTTTGTTTTGTTGATGTCAACGGAGAATTCAATGTTCTTTTTAAATCTAATCTTATTAATTTATATTTTTGTATCATGTCGTTGGTTTTCTTACATTTATTTATTGCTCCGAATCTAGACATTTACATATGTTCGATACTATTTTCGGTTAAACGTAACAACATGGGATTAATATTTACACATTAATGAAAAAACCTGATATTAAATCATGTTAGATCAGTTGTTAACACGTAACAGTTATTTCGGTAACATCAATCCTGCGTTTACAACAAAATGTCATTACAAAAAATAAGAATTGTTAAGTCATTTATCAATATTTTGTTTTATAAATCTAGTGATTAATATGTTGATTTATACAAGAAGTCATATGGTTTCATTTGAATTAGTTCAACCTTTAGATCTGATTATCTAGATGTATTATGATAAATTTAAAGTTGTGGTATTACTGATTTAGTGTTAATTAAAACTGTTATTCTAAAATCCAGTTACCAACAAACGATGGGAATTCCAACCTTGTTGTTAATAACATTGGTTTTGTTGTTAATTTCTTTAGATCAAATGATTTTATTAATTACATAATAGTATAAACACAACCTTTGATCGGTAAAACATGTATCAGATTTATTTACAGATATTAAACACTTATTGAAACACATTAATACATTAGTTCAATTCAATTAACTTCAAATTATTATTATTAATAACAATCACCAAGGTTTTTAGTAAACAAATGTCCAAACAACCAGTAATCTTGGTTATACCTCTTTGGTTATATGTCCGTTTAATTACACAGATTTTATCTCTTAACTTTCCCACTTTAATTAAAATCTTTTTGTTCACTTACAAACATTAGATCAAACAACCTCATCGATCAATGGCATACACATATTGGTTAGCAACTTCCAGTTCTTTTAACTTATAACCTAATAATTTGATATTCTTAAGTACTCAAACTTATCACCAGAAACATTTACATAACCTCCATCGAACTTATATATCCTTAATTTCTATTGAATTGACTTAATACATCCGATCTGTAAACATGATGACAACGTTGCTTTGTTCGGTTCAGGTCTTGTGTATATCATAAATTAGTGAAGATTTCATTATTCTTTCAACATTTACTATATCCTTTATTTGTTATACTTAATAATTTTAAACATAAACTAATAGATTTAATTTCAAACTACCACTCTCAATCTCTACAACAGATCTACGTAAACTCATTATGTCATCACTTACAATGAACCTTGATGTATACTTGGAACATTGGAAATTAATCTTTAATTAAAACATTTAAACACCGTCCTGAATCCGTTATCTTATCTAACACTGAATATTTCCTTGTTCCTGTTGTTACAACACCCATATCTCTTATGTTCTTATATCTCTTACACGTTTTCTTCTAATAACCAATACCTGTTTGTTTCTATCAATAGATCTCTAATGATAATCGTAACTAGGTTGTCAATACTAAGACGTTACATCCAAATACTTACATTGGTCTTTAGCTGTGACCAACAGATTTAAGAGCCAACTATTAACAACCACTTATAGAATATATTTTATCTCAATATTATCTTATTAATTCCGATCTCAATGGAACAGATCTACATACATTATCATTTTGTATTAACAACCTTGGTTTCAACTTATCACTATTACCACTGAAATACCATGAAAGACCTTTCATTAATCTAATCACAATCGTTTTCCATAAAGTTAAGACCATTAACTCTAACAGATTAAAATTAAACATGTTTAGTCTAAACTATTACTGTTTCCATAGCTCCATGAGCTCCATACTCGTTGATACAAACAGGTAGTAGAATTATTTATCATTTTTCTAAGTTGATTCATCTTTTTTATTATCATCTTTATTCAAGTTGCTTATATATATGTCTAATTCAGTACTTATGTTAAGATAAGATATATTAATGAAGAACATTTGCAACGGTGTTTCAACCTTTTCTATGTCATACTTACTTGTATAACATCTGTGTTGTTTATCTTTATTAAAGGATCTTAACTCTAAACCTACTTTACTACCTTCTAAATTAAAAGACTTAACCATTTGTTACCATCATTAGTATATCTATTTGTTTTATTAGTAAATTTATAAACCATAATAACAAAATAATTAATTAGATTATCTTATTGATAAACGAAAACCTCCAACATCCGATCAAATTAATTTCTTAAGCATAACGTTTAAATCATTTGTTACTGTGTTTTGTCATATACGAATAAAGGATAGGGTATTATCTTACTTTAGGATTATCCTATGAGAATATTTCGTTTGTTTTATACTTATCTTTATCGACCAATGTTTCTTATAACAACTTGTTAAGTATGATTTTATAACTTACATCTTATAAATCTTTATAATAATCTTTGGATATAAATAGTCTTTATTTTAAACCAGATGTCATTAACAACCAGATACCTATAGGAATAACTTTTATCCGATTATATTAACATTTATATAACCTCCGTGTTGTTATTCCATTCCTCAGCCAATAACCAAGGATTGGTTTCATATATTTTTTTCCATTAGTATTAAACTTGTTGAGATATTATAAATCTGTTAGTCTAAAACCTTCAGATCCTACATCATCTGGATATATATTTCAAGACATTTATTGCCAACGTAAACATCAATATTCTGCTCATGGCCATTTCAACCTATCAATAATATACCACATATATCTTTAATAAGAACACATATGTTTTAGAATGAGAATATTAATTAGATTATAACCGACATTGTCAACAAGAATGACAACATTATCCAACATGTATACATGGTTTGTTGTTAATGGAATCCACTTAGTTTATGTTCTAAACATAATGTGTAAGTAATTTTAATTGTAAATAACATCATTCCATTATCTGTTTTTAATGTTTTATCAATGAATTATAATAATGTATACACGTTTCTTTGTTGGTTTCAACGTTGGCTTATCAATAACGTTTCTATAAGTTCTAATCAAACGAATAGTAATATCAATCTTAACATTGGTTACCAACATACCCTTGACAGGTTACTCGTAACTGCCTGTTGTTTCTTTTCCATCCTTTAGTTTATAGCTTAGTCTAATACTATAGGATGTTGTTTCCACTAGTCCTTACCTTAACCTTATCATTATAAGATGAACAACTGGATTCATTGTAACCATTCTTTATACTTCTACCATTCCTGAGCTAATGTTGTCTTCTAGTCACTTTATTGTTTATTATAATGGTTCTTGTTCGGATGTTGTTATAATAGTTGTTATATTCTATTAATTTAATAAATTTTTTAGACTTAACTAAATTTTGTTTACTATTCCGATGTTATAATCTTGGATAAAACCATCGGTAATAACCTGTTGATCGTTATAATCTGTTTCTTTATTATGAGTATAACTTTATATCGACCAGTTTTTTGTATTAGTATGTCAATCAGTTGAGTTTACTATTGATTATGACCATATTCATTGCTAATAACATCGTTGTTTCTGATTCAATTATTTGATTTAAACCCAATCACAACGACCAAACTTCCAGTCTTGTCTTAACTTAAAGCAACGATTTAGTATCCTTGTTTGGGATCGAATCCTACCGTTAACACACTGACAACATCCCATTAACATTTATTTATAATCAGATTATTAAAAATGTCTTAGTACATCTTCCGTTCTCTATGTGTTCGAAGTAATCTTTCCAAGGTTGTTTGTGCTAACAATAATACACATATCCTCTTTTTTATATTAAAATCATAAACATATCTACCTTATTTGTTTTAACCAACACAGAATTATATTAATCTATACACTTTTGTAATATCCGTTTAATTAATATGTAATCGGTTAATATCTTGGTTCTAAGTTATTATGGGGATTTATTAAATCTATAAATAATATGTATTTATTTCAACTAATGAAGAATTGGTTAACCTTAATCGATGTGTATAATTCGGAACCAATCTTTGTGGTATAAACAATTTGTTTACCTTCATCAGAAGAGTACATCAATGTCCTCGGATGTAACTAAATCTTTCTAACACTAACTAATCCATTTATCAATAACAATCAACCACATTTTAGTCCGTTCTTCAATAAGAAACATTTTAAGCCACAACGTTTATACATTGATGATTTGTTTCAAATCTTTGTTTTATCTTCTTAATAATATTTATGGATGTATCTTTTATAGTAATCAAGAACAATTGATTTATCATGTGGAGGTTTATAAGCTAATGTCATTTGTTTATATACTTTCCTTTGTTGTTAACATCCTGAATCCAATCTTGGCTTTATATCTGTAACACATTAACAACACCCACTTTCTTATCTAAGAACCTGAGATAATAATATCAATTGTATAACAAAACAGTCATGTGTGTGACCGTTGTTCTAAGTATAACACATATATTAATCCTATTTTTTTAAAGGATAGAACCTATAGACTAATAATTCAACATGTAAACTTGTTAATAATTACTATCATGAACTAATTTAAAAACAAAAACGTATAGTTCTTCATTCTACCAATCGTTTTGTTCCTTTAATCCTGTCATGGTCCTACTTCTAGATCTTTATTTCCAAAATCCATGAATTGGAGATATAATCTGTTAATGTACTTCGGTCTTGATAAGTTACAACGTTCGATCACATCTGTTAGTACCTCTTTTTTGTTTCTTACTATGATGTTTAGAACTGAATTTATGTTTAAATCTTTAACATCCAATAGTGAACTAACATCCGTTCGGAACTTAAATAAAACTTATGATAGATATTATTTTTTATTTATATATTTAACATTGAGATATTATAATTCTTTGTTAATAAATCTGTGTTTGTTTGTTATATCTTGACCGAACGGTATCCAGAATCACTTGACATGCCAACACATACGCAAAACATCTATCAATGTTGGATTAACATTTATTGATATCATGTTAGACTTAACAGATGTTAATTTCATTCAGTGATAATATAATTTTTTCAATGAATATTCGGTTATATCGATAACAACATAAACTGTTGTTGAATTAAATCCAAACAAAACTAACCAACATCCTGTCTAATCTCTTGTTGTTATAACATCTTATATTTTGTTCTTATCTACAAATTAATCCTTACCTGTTGTTAATTGTAAACAGAGATCTTTGGTGTTATTCTTTTAATCTTAATAGATAAAGACTTACGATCCTTAGTTACCTTTATGTCAGCTTTAATTCTAAATACTAGAAGTAAGATTAACAACATTCGATGATAATGTTAATACATTAAAAGACTTAGATCTTATATCGAACATCAAATCTATCTCATTAGCTTTGGAATAACTTCAACTCAGTTTTATCTGTGTCACTGACAACAGAACGTTAGCTAATCTTCCAATGTTATAGAAGATATTAATTCAATTGATGTTGTTGTATTATCTCTATGCATTATCATTTCAACATCTTTATCTAGATGTAATTGTTCTGATCATATCTGTAAATTCTAAGATAAATTGAAGGTTTACTTGTTTGATGTTAGAGTATATCTGGTTTTTGGTCTTGGTTTTTGTTCCGATATACAAATCGTAGGTTCATAAAACAGAATACGAACATGTGAACTTATATTTACATTATTAGATAACATCTTGTTCTTTTTTTTTGTTAATACCAACATCATAACATGTATTCCATTGGATTAAGTGTTTCAGGAACATCTCGATGCCAACGACATGTGGTTTAGATCGTTTGTTTGATGTCAAATGTTTAATGTTTTGTTTCAATTAATTCATATTTCTTCTGTTATAATGACCATGACTTCGTTGAACTTAAATGTGTTCTTGATTTTGTGTTTGAGGTTGTTTATATCTCTAATATTTTGATGGCAACATGGGTTTAATTGATTATTTTAATTACTGATCCCATCGAATAACATTATTCTTACCTTGTTTCTTTTGAAGTCAACAAGCTGTTTCTTTAACATCCAGTATTATTCTCGTTCTTTAAGAATTACTATAGAAAGACCATATCTCTATAAATTCTAATTCAACAACATCTATTTATGTTTTTTAGTTAAAATAAATCTTATGTTACAGGTATGTCTATTTGTTTGGTTGATAATATATGTTACTATGTTTGGAACAGCGGTTCTCATATGTTTAGTGTATTAATATGGTTTCCATTTGCTTGATCCACATCGGTTATCATTTATAACATAAACAGGATACCTTGAAATAATTATACATGGGTGTTAGATGTACTTATTTAGGTTCATATTAAACATGGGATGGTAGAAATGATTGTTCTGTAAGGTTTAATTCTTTCAGGTAATGAATCTGTTCTTTCGTTGGCCTTACAACATCCTCAAAAATATAATAATCTCAGCAGTTAATGATGTTTTGTTATGATCGACATGGTTTGTTGTTCGATGATTATGTGTGGTTCATTTCAACTTGAATGTTAAGTTTAACCAAGTTATATCAGTATAATTAATAATCAATATATCGTTAACCAAGATGTGTTATGTCTGTGTTGGTTCGATGTTAATTTAGTTAAATGTTGATGTAGGTGTTCGGTTTTTGTTATGTTTAGATCAGTTTATCTTATAATTTTTTGTTATCTAATAACGGTTACATCATGTTAACAACAAACAAAATTGTGATTATTAATACATCTGTATCTGTTGCTTGGTTGGTTTTTTATTGTTATTAATACATCATGAATTGTAACAATGAATTTATATACAACACTGATGTGTTTCATTGTCATAGAACGGATTAATCACTGCTAATCTGTCATCTGGTTGTGTTTAATTTCTTGTACATGGTTGTTACTACTTCTACTAATTGTTTAATAAAATGTTTATTTTTATTGGCTAAACATGTATACCTTTAAGTTAGATTAGAGATTACAGTTTTGTTGTTTTTAATTGAAATAGATTATTTGAAACCATTTATCAAATCAGTGATGATCTTTAGAACCATTAATGTCTTCGAAACAGAGCTACAACGTTGTGATCAGGTTGTTAGTATCTTAACATGTATGGTATTAAACATCGGCTATTACTGTTTAAGTTTTACATCTCTTTTGAATATTTAAGGCCATTAAGAACCAACATTAATTGTAATCTCCAATCCATTGATCTCAATTTTTTCTAATGTGTTAACAATGTTGTAATTTTGTTTTCTTAATTTATGATCGGAACAACATGGATAGAACCAGATTAATACATGAACTTCATAAAACGTATAACGGAGTTAAATGTGTACGGATCTTAATAACTGAATTATGGGAGTGGTATAATCGGACGATGTTCGATTTCGGAACTTCAAACAAGACACAATTGTAATTGTGTTACTCCAATAATGTTCTAAAGAAATTATTTAATACCAAATGAGATTATTTTTTTGTTATCGATCAATCGCAACGTCCGAACATCCTGTTGGGTGTAAATCAAAGTACAAATTGATATATCGAGTCCTTGTGTCATGGTTTTTTTGTGGATTGAGGGTGTTGTTCATGGATTATCTGTTTATATAACAACGGTTATTAACAGAATGTTGGTTTTCAATGTGTTTACAGATTGTATGTATATAATCTTGGATGTATTTTAATCATGGTGATTCTAAAGGAATAAACTTGTTGTTAAGTAATATTTCCATGTGTATTCGTTTTCTTGAACTGTAACCTACATGTTTGTTTAAGTTTTAGAACATCTATACAGAGTTTATACTAATTGCTTAAAGAACTCATTGGTTGAAATCTACTACTAATGCTTGGTCGTTTGGTTTGTTATAGGTGGAGATGTTAATGTTGATACCGTTAGTCATTGGACATGTTATTAGTGTTTAATTGGATCATTTCGGCATGTTAATCACAACGTACTGATCGTTTGTTATTGACGGATTATACATTTGTTGTTTGTTTGATTTCGGATGTTTGGTCGTTATGAATTTTACATTAGATTAACTTAATCGATTGTATGTTATTATGGATTTGATGTTATTCTAATTAATATATTCTTCTACATAACTTTCTCCAACTAAATCTAAATAGTATCTATTTTGTAGTGGTACATGTTGGCTTGAATTCAACTAATATTTTGTATGTAATTATATTTCAATTTAGTAATAAAAATTTATGTTAGGTGTAAATGATAATATGGAACAAATAAAATTATAATCTAACGATGTAAAACCAACAAAAATGGTCTATTAAAACCTTGAATTCGATTGAATCACATATGTTTGTTTGTAAATGGTATTATTTTGTTGTAAATGTTGATATAAATAGATTATATTTAGAGAGAATATACTAAGATCAGGTATTAATATCGAAATATAAGTAATCGTTGAAATTAGTATTTAATTTAATATCTGTTAATATTTTAATAAAACTGTTGCTATCCTATTTAAGATAGGGTACTTAACTAATACGATATTATCTGTTAAAACTCAAATCAATGTTGTATGATTAAGCAAATAAATTGTTATTCTAATTGGAATGATTTTAAAAAAGATAGGAAACACATCGTTATTTTATAATGGTATGATATAATTTCTAAGGAAAACAAAGAAAACCGTCAGAATTTTGTTGTTAGATGTTTCAACTCATAGTATTTGTGTTTATTTATTCCTAAGAATTTAAAGTTAATTAAAGTTGTTGGTTATCAACGTCTGACAGAAATATATATCAGAAATAACAATCAGAAATACAATTGTAATAGATACACTAATAATTGAAGTAACAACATCGGATGTTGGTTTTGATGGAATAAAAATATTTAATTTGATCTGTTTTATTTTAAAAACAAACATACCGACGAGAATATAATTAACATAACTCAAGGTATCATCATCGATAGGTCTAATATTCAAGGTATATAAATGCCAATAATGATTATGAATAAAATCTAACATGAAGACAAGATATAGATTTAGAGTAAATTAATTTAAATAATCTCGTTCGGGATAAATGTGAATTAACAATGGTCACATCTAGAATTACAATTTCGTTTTATGAATGAGATAACAACTTATGTGATTAGGATGGTAATTAACAATCAAGGAAGATTAGAAGTTATTTTAAAAAATAATTTGTGTTATTATACTAATCGGTGTACAATTAATTAACACAAGAAACATATAAGAGGAAAATCCGTTGATTATAACAGCTTTAAATTAAAAAGATGTTAGTCGATATTTGTTGATTAATTATAAGTAATAAGGTTATAAATTTATGATAGGTTAAAAATAATATTAAAATAACAATAATTTTATATGAACGAATATTAGGTAAATTGTATCAATAATGTAGAAAATTTATTAAAACTATAAACATCCTAATGACTTATAAAAAACCTGTATGCGTTAAGTAATTAATAACAATTTGTAATATAATTTTATAACCATAAGTTGAACAATTATTGGTTGTTTATCTTTGAATCGATGTAAAATTGGAAATATAAATCGATTGAAGTAAGTGAAATACCTTGAATAACTTAAAATAAAGTTGTCCATGTTTCATTAATAAACTATGGAAATTTTAAGATATAAAAACCTTTGATAATCTGGTAAATATATTTCTGTTTTATAGTAGAATGTTATAATTAATAATTCTTTGATCAATATTTATATGTTCATGGATAGATAAATTTATATCTACTAATGTTGAAATGTATGCTTATAATTAGATGTTTAGTTTAAGAAATTAATCACATTGAACCATTATTCTATATGTGAGTTATGTTGTTATGATGTTGTTAACGTTGCAATGGTCAGTAATAAAACCAGATATAAGATCAAAATATATCAAAAAAATATCCAGAATCTATGGTTAATATTGTTGACAAATTTTCGACTTAAACAAACGTTCCAATAATATCAATGTAATTATTTATTATTATATTATGTAATTAGTAGATATGTTATTTTTTTATAAATGTAACATTAAGTAAACCGAAACATATTTGTTTCTAATTGTTATATCAGCTAATCGTTAATAATAGATTGGAAATATAGATCATGAAATGTTAGAAATAACGTATAGGCAGATATAATTATGTTAATAACATCTTGTTATGATGGATTTATAATTGAAGATTTTGAGGTTATTAATACATGTGTATTAGTTTTAGTTACATGTCTATACTGTGTTGTTCTTTCAATAAATTAAGAAAAACGTTCAATCCGTTAACTTGAAAAATGTAATAAATTAGTCATGTGTTAGTAATATATTGAACTAAAAATCTATTTAATCTTTATTAGAACTTAACAAAGTTATTAGAACAAAAACATCATGTTTAAAGTCTGAATTTTGTTTGCTAACAGCTAAATTATTCTATCAAATATTCACTAGACAATTTGTTGGATTAGATAGATAACATGCCGAATATTTTAGCGAATCTCTAAAGCTTAATTCTTTAACTTAAGCTATTGGTAATTTACTACCCTGAACTGTTTAGACGTTGGTATAGATTAAAAATATATTTTACATTAAAAATATTAAAATAACATTCATGAATATAATTATATTAAGTAAGATCAAATATACGTTTTATTAAGTATACAGATTTCGTTTAATCGTTATGAACATTTAAGATAATAGATTATATTGGTTATTTAAATTAATATACTAATTTGAAATCTACAACGACCAACACCCAAATTATGAACTCGATTAAACATCGTTATCTTAACTAAGATTTTCTACAAATACAAATATCTTTAACATCAGTATAAACATCTGATACAACGTTGTAGGTCCGTTATTATCATTTTATTTATTGATTTTAACATGTTTGTGATTGGTATATTCTAAACCAAATATCTTTATTAATAAGCCGCCAACTAATTCAATTCTATTGAATATTAACTATAAACGAACATGTTATTACACAAAAAAACCAAATAACTTTAGGAGATATAAACACCTTACTTATGAATTAATATCATCGTAATAGAATATATTGTAAATTAATTTTTTATTCAACTAAATGGAATTTATATTTAACAGTTTTTATTTGATATTTTTAAGTAAATGTTCTGTTTGTTTAGTATAAATTTCAATTCTAATAAATTTAAATAATAAAAATTATCTTGATTTGTTAAAATATTGTACAACTATTTGTGTTGTGTTTATAATCGTTAGATCAACATGTTAGTCCGTTTTATCATTAAATTAATATACTTTATGACGAATTATTAGTATCGAAGAAATAAACTGTTCAAACGTTTTAATTGTTAGCTTTTAGTTTTTTCAATATTGTGTTGTACATTTTTCGGTTTTATGAGTTACCAATATAAATTTTTGTTTCTTTAGTCTTTTGAATTGATTGATTAGCTTAACGTTTTCATGTGGTAAACCAACACTTGCTCTTATGCTGTTAAATAATTTATATTCTGACATTCGTCTAACGTTAACGTTACATTTAGCGATATAATTTTCAATTAATAAGATTGGTACTTTTTTGTCAAGTTTAATTACAATGAAGTTGGCATATGATCTATCAATAATAAAATTGGCCTTTCTAAGATAAATTATAAGTTTAATTAACCAAAAAACATTGAAACTTCTAGATAATCTTCGTTGTTTCGAATCTGATAATACAACACGACCTGCAATTTGAGCTATTCTGTTAACATTAAATGGACTTTTAATTTTTTCAATCGACTTTATTAGATCAGGTCTACTGTACATTCATCCTAATCTCAAGGAGGCTAATCCATATATTTTTGATAATGTTTTAATAATAACAATATTAGTGGTTATTTTAATAGAATATCTATCATCTTTAACATATTCTGAATAAGCCATGTCTAAAACTAATAATATATTTGTTGGCTTCAATAGAGCTGACAATTGGTTTATCTCACGAGACGTTAAGAACAATCCTGCAGGATTTGTTGGCATTGTAATGAAAATCATTTTCGTTTTCGTGTTTATTGATCTTATGATATTATTAATGTCTATTTTGTTGTTGGTATCTTTTATTATTACAGGAATAGCATGAGCAGCTAAGACTTGTGTTTTATAAAGCAAAAATCCATGTTCAGATATTATCACTTCATCTCCTTCTTTTAAATAAGCAAAACATAATAAACTTAGAAATTCATCTGATCCGTTACCTAGTACTATTTGTTTCTTATTTAAATTGTATGTGATGGCAATGTTTTGTATTAGTTTTTTGTAAATATTGTTTGAATATCTTTCTAGTTTAATATGGTTAATTTGTAATCGTTTTCTTATAAGTTTACTAGTTCCCAATGGATTCTCGTTCGAAGACAATTTATGAATTGCCAAAACTTTTGAACCAATTGAACTTGAGTGATATTTTGTTATTAGATTTAATGTCATTTTTTATTAATATTTGCCATGATAATAATATGTATACAGTAGAATTAAATATATAAATCAGATATAGATCATAACCAAAATATGTATGTCTATTACATGGTTATTACTCTTTTTTTTGTTTGTTAGACTACTTAGTCAGAAAATTGAACCATCGATTAATAAATAGCTATAATGATAAGATTAGTGATGGATATTGTTGTTTGGTATTTTTTTGTTAGAAATATTAAATAGAAATTCTAAAACCACCATTGTAATCAAAAAAAAATTATGTTAGTAGACCCATATAAGACCTATATAATCGTTTGTTTTAATGGTTTAATATTAATAGAAATTAAATATATTTAGTTCAATAAATGATAAGAATACTGCTATAAATTGAAAATGAATATATGTTGTTAAAATTTTGATAAATAATTCCAATAATAATGTATTGTTTAGTATGATACCATTTTATCATTGGTATGTAATTTATATCACGATCGGTATATAGTTAACATTTGAGTTTAGAATTAGTTAAATAGATAAATAGCATAGGTAAAATGAAACAGTATTTGTTGGATGTAAATAAAAAAACCAATCAAACGAATGTTTCAATAAGCGGTTATTCTATTATATTTTATTGAAAAACATGAAAATATTACAAAAAAGATCAAACAACGAAAACATGTTTAGATGTTCTGATGAAGTTTGTTATATATTTTTTCAAGAATTAAACCGACTCTTATTATTACAACCTTTGACCAATAATAAGGTAAACATCGTATAAAGAAATACTATGTCTATTTTCTATAATTGGAGTTAGTATTATACAAAAGTTCCGATTTTTAAACCAAGGTAATTAGTTATTTTTTTGTGTATATTTTGTATATGTGATTTTAGATTATATGATGAGTTTCTTATACTCAATTAATAGTAAAATTCAACAAGTAGTCTATATTGGATATAAAAAATCATTTTAATTGCTTTATAATCTCAAAAGAAAACATAATAGCTTATATGTATCATGTAGTATTATTTTAACACACAACTCCATTACGTTTATCAAAAAACATCCTTCTTCTATTAAACTTTTAATAACATTATTAACATCATGAACAACTCAATGAAGATTTCTTTGTTAGTATAAGGTCTTTCCTGTTAATATGTATATTTCGTTGGTTATTAATCAGTCCTATTTATAATTCAATGTTAACATTAATATTTTACTTAACAACAACGTTCGGGGTTTATTTACCTCTTTCTATTACAACACATAAATTCAACATGACTTAAACTATCTGTGATATTAAAATCTAACATCGAACAATTTCATTTCCAGCTTTATTGGTACAACGAACAATGTTATTAGTTATATCATTTATTGTTTGACATTGTTTTGGT